>CAMAWJ010000041.1 GCA_945861955.1 Bifidobacterium breve | reverse complement strand
ACTCAGCTGATTGCGTTGTGTTGCCTCTGGGGCTGATTGTCGAGGGTGGCGACATTCTGGGCCCGGGCCCAGAATGTCGCCTCGCAGTTAGGCCGGGTAGTCGAGGACGACGGTGCGGAGGCCCCACGCGTCGCCCGAGGCGAAGAGGGCGTCGGCATCGATCTCGTCTTCCCAGCCGAGGATGTGCGGGTCGGGCTGGTCTGCGGTTGAGCCGAGGATGGCGCGACGCTTTGGGACTTCCTGCGGGGTGGGGCCATCCGCCATGCGTTCGCGCGCCTCTTCGGCAGCCTCAACCGCTGGTCCCTCTGCATAGCCCTTGCCCATGGGGGAAAGCCTACGCCGAAGCGGCGCGCTTGGCAGCCTCAACCGCTGGTCCCTCTGCATAGCCCTTGCCCATGGAGGAAAGCCTACGCCGAAGTGGCGCGTTTGGCAGCCTTGGCTGCACGCTTGCCCGCCTGATACGCCGCGAGCTCGTCTGCGGTGCGCACATCGCCGAGTGTCTGATGTGCGGGCATCCGCTCTGCGAGCCCGGGTAGATCAACACCATATTGGCGGTACAGGAGGACCATCACTGTTCGCACCTTCATCTCGCCAAAGCCAGGCAAGGCCCCAAGGCGGGCGGCAAGATCGGCTGCATCGGTCGCCTCTGACCAGACCCGCGAGCCGTCGCCGCAATAGTCGCGGACAAGCACTGCACAGAGATCTTGGATGCGCGTGGCCATCGAACCGGGGAAGCGATGCACGGCAGGTTGCTCGCGGCAGGCAGCGAGGAAGACGTCGGGGTCCAACTCGGCGATGCGCTGAGGGTCGAGAAAGCCGAGTCGCGCCTGGAGCGTCGCCGGACCGGCGAAAGCCTTCTGCACGGTGATCTGCTGGTCGAGTGCGAAGCCAATCAGCAGCGCATTCGGGTCCGTCGCGATCAGTCGATCAGCAGCCTCATCACCCGTCCAAGGGAGCAGCGTGGGGCCGGGCATCGCAGAACCTAGGAGGCGGTGCCGATACGCGTAGCGATGGCCGCGTCGATGCGTGCCTGCGTGGTCTCGTCGTCAAGACCAAGCGCCTCGCCAATTTCGCGTGCGTAGGCCTTGCGAACGCGGTCCAGCAGTGTGCGCTGGCCATCGTTGAGCTTGCGTATTTCGGCCGTATCGATAAGCGAGGCGAACACCTCGATCATGCCGCTGATCTCGCCCTCAGCGAACCGATCCTTGAGCAGGCGACCATCGCGGTTCCATGGAATCGGCTCGTTGTGCTCGTTGGCAAGCGCGTTGAGTGACTTGTCCGCGGAGGCCTTACTGGTGACGTGCCGCAAACCGCGCTCAACAGCGCGATTGAGCGGCACGGTGACATTCATCTTCGAGTCGAGAACGAAGAGGTCGACAACAGTCACCTTGTTGCCAAGGACGACCTTTTCGCCGATGCTTTCAACGCGTGCAAAACCTTCAGGTCCGAAGACGACGGTCTTGCCCTTCTCGAATTGTGCCACCTTTGCCATATCGGCTCCTAAACGTCAGAAATGTCTATAGTAGACGACCCTGTGTTTTCGCCCGCCGGGTGCAGGTTCGGCTACGCTGACGGCGTCGGAATACCGACTCCTACCATTCGACGAGGTTGATGATGCTACGGCGACTCTTGCCACTCGCGCTTTTTGCTCTACTCCTGCTCCCGGCAGCTGCAATGGCGGCTGAAGAGGCTGGGCAGAAAGAGTATGTGACGGAGTTGTTCATCGGCCTGATCGTGCTCGTGATCGCGATCTTTGCCGTGATTGCTGGTTTTGAGGCGAGCAAGGCTCGTCGCAAGCCTCACTGAGTAGCGGTTGGCCCCTGTGGCCGGCAGATCTCACTGTTTGGGTGCGGCGATGCGTGACATGTGTTTTGGTACGGTGAGCGGATGATTCACCTGTATCAGATCACCGGTTCCTCGTCCTTTGCGGCTCGTGCTGCCCTCGAAGAGGCGGGTGCCGACTATGAGGTCGTCAACGTCCATCCGAAGCAGCGCAACTTAGACCCGTCGTTCGCTGAGGTCAATCCGCTGCAGCACGTCCCCGCGCTGCGCGATGGCGACGCGACGGTCTACGAGACCGGCGCAGTTCTGCTGCATATTGCCGACCGTTTTCCGGCCGCGGGTCTGATCCCGCCGATCGGCGATCCGCGTCGCCCCGATGTTTATCGCTGGGTGATGTGGACGGCCAATACGCTGCACAGTGCGTGGTGGCCGCTGATGATGCCGGGCTTTTTGACGACGGACGAGTCTGGTGCAGTTGGCATTCGCGAGCGTGGCATTACCAACATGGCCAAGCATGGTGCCTATCTCGATACCCAGTTGACTGGTAAGGAGTGGTGTCTCGGTGATCAATTCACCGTCGCCGATATCTACCTCTACATGCTGGTCGGCTGGCAATCGTTCGTTGACGACGTCCAGGTTGGCGGCGCCCCGGTGCAGGACCACTTTGCCCGCGTTGCTGCGCGCCCGGCGATCGCCCGCGCTCGCGAGCTCGACGACCTGACGCCCGACTTTCAGCGCAACCACCCCGACATGCGTGGCGGCGTTCTGATCTAGCTGGTGTGCCTTCGTGGCGCGTTCGTCGATCGGCGGGCCAATGTCACATAAGGGTCTGACCCCTTTGTGACTTTGGCGAGAGGCGGTCCTGGCGCTCAGGACCCTTGACCGACCCATACGGAGCCGTCGAGGTAGACCTCGCGCTTCCAGATCGGGACGGAGACCTTCAGTTGTTCGATGATCCACGCGGTCGCGGCGATCGCTGATGGGCGGTGGCGCGAGGTGCTGACGATGACGACGGACGCCTCGCCGGGCATGACAACGCCGGTGCGGTGGACGATTTCGACGGCCACGAGGTCGTGGTCGGCGGCGGCCTGGTGCGCAATACGTGTCAGTTCTTCGACCGCCATCTCCTTGTAGGCCTCGTATTCGAGGCGGACGACGTCTTTGCCGTTGGTGGCGTTGCGGACGGTGCCGGTGAAGGCCGCTTGGGCGCCGGCTCGCTCGTCGTTGGCCCGTGCGTGGGCGGCCGCGATGTCGATTGGATCGCCCGTAATCGCGACGCCGATCCGCGGCGCGTCCGAGCCGCCGGAGACGGGCGGTATGAGTGCCACCTCGTCGCCGTCGGCCAGCACCGTCGAGCGGTCGCTATAGGTGCGATTGACGGCGTAGGCGATGCCGGCAGGCTCGTCGCCGAGGTCGAGCAGAAGCCAGATCGCACCGGCGGTCGTGCCGTCGGGCACGTCGAGTTCGCGGCGGCCGGTGCCCGCGCGTTCGCGGAGTCCGGCGAAGAGTCGGATGGTGACGGTAGCCACGTCGGCAGTCTACGGGTGTCTGTCGGCCCGCGTCCGGCTACTCTGCTGCCTTGTGAGCGAGGACAACGTCACCACCGAATCGGGCATCCCCGTCGAACCGTTTTATACCGGTGCTGGCGATTCTGCTGCGATTGCTGCGCCGGGCGAGTTTCCGTATACGCGTGGCGTGCGCCCGGATGGCTATCGACGCCGTGCGTGGACGATGCGACAGTACGCTGGTTTCGCGTCGGCGGAGGAGACGAACGAGCGCTTTAAGCTCTTGCTCGAGCGTGGTCAGACGGGCCTCTCGACGGCGTTCGACCTGCCGACGCAGCTCGGTCTCGACTCGGACGATCCGCGCAGCCTCGGCGAGGTTGGTCGAACGGGTGTCGCGATCGACTCGGTCGAGGATATGGAGCGCCTCTTCAAGGGCATTCCGCTCGGCGACGTTTCGACGTCGATGACGATCAACGCGCCCTCCTCGGTCTTGCTGCTCCTGTACGAATTGACGGGCGAGCGCCAGGGTGTTGCGCCCGACCAGTTGAGCGGCACGATCCAGAACGACATCCTGAAGGAGTACGCGGCGCGCGGCAACTACATCTATCCGCCGCGCCCGTCGATGCGTCTGACGGTCGACACGATTCGCTATGCCCAGGCGCGTCTGCCTCGCTTCAACACGATTTCGATCTCCGGATATCACATCCGCGAGGCCGGTTCGACGGCGGTCCAAGAGTTGGCGTTTACACTCGCCAACGGGCTGGCGTACGTGCAGGCTGCCGTTGACGGTGGGCTCGACGTTGACGCCTTCGCGCCGCGCCTGTCCTTCTTCTTCAATGCGCACAACGATGTCTTCCAAGAGGTCGCGAAGTTCCGTGCCGCGCGCCGGATGTGGGCGCGCTTTATGCGCGACCGCTTTGGCGCCAAGGACGAGCGCAGCCTGATGCTCCGTTTCCATGCGCAGACGGGCGGCTCGACGTTGACGGCTCAGCAGCCCGAGGTCAATCTCGTCCGCGTCGCGCTGCAGGCGTTCTCGGCCGCGGCCGGTGGTGCCCAGTCGCTCCACACGAACGGTTTTGACGAGGCGCTCGCGCTCCCAACCGAGCATGCGGCGACGCTTGCCTTGCGGACGCAGCAGGTGCTGCTGCACGAGTCCGGCGTCCCTGCCACCGCCGATCCGTTTGGTGGCTCGTGGTACGTCGAGCAGTTGACGGACGACTTGGAAGCGCGTGCACAAGAACTGATCGACGAGATCGATCGCAAGGGCGGCAGCGTCCGCGCGGTCGAAGAGGGCTTTATCCAGGACCAGATCGAGGAGTCCTCGTATCGCTCGCAGATGCGGCTCGAGCGTGGCGACGACATCGTCGTCGGCGTCAACAAGTACCGCAATGACGAGGAGCCTGTCGTGCCGATTCATCGGCTCGACGCAAACCTCGAGCAAGAGCAGGTAGTGCGCACGCAGGCGCTGCGTGCTGCCCGTGACAGTGGCGCGGTCAAGTTGGCGCTTGCCGACGTGCGTGCCGCTGCCGAGACCCCCGACCGCAACATGCTCGAGCCGATGCGCGTCGCCCTCGCTGCCCACGCCACGGTGGGCGAGGTCTGCGGCGTGCTGCGCGAGGTGTGGGGCACACACGACCGCTGAGTCG
This sequence comes from Bifidobacterium breve, assembly GCA_945861955.1. GTDB lineage: Bacteria > Actinomycetota > Thermoleophilia > Gaiellales > F1-60-MAGs149 > F1-60-MAGs149. The sequence continues at coordinate 4,491 of CAMAWJ010000041.1, read as the reverse complement.
GCCCGGAAGGGCTATTCTCTCGCCGTTCCCGGCAGGAAGGCAATGACCCCGTGACTGATCGCCACGATCCCGGCTCTACAGCACAGCGCATCGCCCATCTTGAGGAACTGCGCGTGCAATCGCAGCACATCGATCCGAAGGCCGAGGAGCGCCAGCGCGCTCGCGGTAAGGGTTTGGCGCGCGAGCGCATTGAGGCGCTGTTCGACGCCGGCACGTTTCGCGAGATCGATCGTTATGCCCAGCATCGCAATGCCGAGCTGGCCGATCGCCGTCCGTATGGTGACGGTGTCATCACGGGTCATGGCCTAATCCACGGTCGTCGCGTCTTCGCGTTCTCGCAGGACTTCACGGTTTTCGGCGGCTCGCTTGGCGAGGTTTTCGCCGAGAAGATTTGCAAGGTGATGGATCTGGCGCTGCGCTATGGCTGTCCGTTTATCGGCATCAACGATTCGGGTGGCGCGCGTATCCAAGAGGGCGTCGTTTCGCTTGGCGGCTATGCCGACATCTTTCAGCGCAACATCGACGCGTCGGGTGTGATCCCGCAGATCTCGCTGATCATGGGACCCTGCGCGGGTGGTGCGGTCTACTCGCCCGCCATCACCGACTTCATCTTGATGGTCCGCGAGACCTCGCACATGTTCATCACCGGCCCCGATGTGGTGCGGGCAGTGACGGGCGAAGAGGTGACGATGGAAGAGCTCGGTGGTGCGGATACGCATGCCGAGAAGAGCGGTGTCTGCCACCTCGTCTGTGAGGACGAGGCCGCGTGCATCGCGGATGCGCGTGCGCTGATTTCGTTCTTGCCGCAGAACAATGTTGATGCTCCACCGTGGGCGCCGACGGACGATCCTGCCGATCGTCTCTGCACCGAGCTCGACACGCTGATCCCCGATAGTCCGAACAAGCCGTACGACATGAACGCCGTGATTCGTTCGGTCGTCGACGATGGTGCGTTCTTCGAGATCCAGCCGACGTACGCCCGCAATATCGTGGTGGGCTTCGCGCGTCTCAATGGGCATTCGATCGGCATCGTTGGCAATCAGCCGGGCCAGCTCGCGGGCGTGCTCGATATCGCCTCGAGCGAGAAGGCCGCGCGCTTTGTGCGCACCTGCGACGCCTTCGGCATTCCGATTCTCACCCTCGTTGACGTGCCGGGCTTCTTGCCGGGCACTGAGCAGGAGTGGGGCGGCATCATTCGCCATGGCGCCAAGTTGTTGTACGCGTACGGCGAGGCAACGGTGCCGAAGCTGACGCTGATTACGCGCAAGGCCTATGGTGGTGCGTACGACGTGATGGGTTCGAAGCATCTGCGCGCCGACGTCAACTTGGCATGGCCGACGGCAGAGGTTGCGGTGATGGGGCCCGAGGGCGCCGTCAACGTCGTCTATCGTAAGGAGCTGGCCGAGGCGGCCGATCCCGAGGCCCGTCGGGCCGAGCTGATCGACGAGTATCGCGCGCGCTTCTCGAATCCGTATACGGCCGCCGAGCGCGGTTTCGTCGACGACGTGATCCTGCCCCACGAGACGCGTCACGCATTGATCGACGCGCTCGAGGCGTCGCTGACCAAGCGCGTTGAGCGCCCGAAGCGCAAGCACGGGAACATCCCGCTGTGAGCGAAGAGACACGTGACGAGACGGCTGCGGCAGAGCAGCGTGCGATCGATGCTGCCCTCGCGATCGTCGAGCGCGATGGCCCGCTCGCGGGGCATCCGGCCTATCGCAGCGCGTGGCGTCAGCAGGCTGCGCGCGAGCAGATCGACAACGGGATCGATGCGCGATGACGCCGCCGTTTGATCGCATCCTCGTCGCGAACCGTGGCGAGATCGCCATCCGCGTCTTTCGTGCCTGCCGCGAGCTCGGCATCGAGACGGTCGCCGTCTATTCCGAGGCCGATGCCGGTGCACCGCACGTTCGCTACGCCGACGAGGCCGTGCTGCTTGGCGCCGCTGCGCCGAGCGAGAGCTACCTCAATATCCCCAAGCTGATCGACGCCGCCAAGCGCACGGGTGCGCAGGCGATCCATCCGGGCTACGGCTTTCTGGCCGAGAGCGCTCCGTTTGCGACTGCGGTTGAGGAGGCCGGGCTGGTCTGGATCGGCCCGCCGCCGAGCGCGATCGATGCGATGGGTTCGAAGATCAACTCGCGCATCCTGATGGCAGGCGCCGGTGTGCCGATCGTGCCGGGCACGACCGAGGAGATCACAGACCCCGTCCGCGTCGTCGAGTTGGGCGAGCAGTACGGCTGGCCGATTGCGCTGAAGGCCTCGGCCGGTGGTGGTGGTCGTGGCCTCAAGGTCGTGCACGAGGCGTCGGAGGCCGAGCGTCTGCTCGAGGCCGCTAAGCGCGAGGGCGAGGCCTGGTTTGGCAACGGCGCGGTCTACGTCGAGAAGTACGTCGAGGATCCGCGGCACGTCGAGATCCAGGTGATGGCCGACACGCACGGCACCACGGTGCATCTTGGAGAGCGCGATTGCACGCTGCAGCGTCGGCATCAGAAGATCGTCGAGGAGTCCCCGTCGCCGGCCGTCAACGAGGAGTTGCGGGCGCGGATGGGTGCGATGGCGGTCGCGGCTGCTGAGGCCGTCGGCTACGTCGGCGCGGGCACCGTCGAGTGCCTGCTCGATCGGCATGGCGATTTCTTTTTCCTCGAGATGAATACCCGTATTCAGGTCGAGCATCCCGTCACCGAGCTGGTCACGGGTGTCGATCTCGTGCGCGAGCAGATCCTCGTCGCCTCGGGCCAGCCGCTGTCGTTTGCGCAGTCCGACATCGTCATGCGCGGGCATGCGATCGAGTGTCGTGTCAATGCGGAGGATCCGGGCAACGGCTTTACGCCATCGCCGGGCAAGTTGCTCCGCCATCGACCGCCGAGTGGCCCGGGCATCCGCGTCGAGTCGGGCGTGGAGGAGGGCGGCGAGATCAACGACCGCTACGACCCGATGGTCGCGAAGCTGCTCGTCTGGGACACGTCGCGCGAGCGCGCGATCGCCCGCATGCGTCGTGCGCTCGATGAGTACGAGATCGTTGGGCCGAAGACGCTGTTGCCGATGCACCGCATCGTCATGCGCGCACCCGAGTTTGCGGCGGGCGAGACCTGCGCCGGTTTGGTCGAGGGCGCCTGGGCCGATGCCTGCGCTGCCCTCGCCGACGAGCCAACCGCCGCTCCCACGCAGTCCGCCAGCGGCACGACGATTCCGCGTCATGTCCCCGTCGAGGTCGATGGGCGACGCTACGACGTGGTGCTGCGTCTGCCGGCTGCGGCTGGTGCCGAGGAGGCTCGCGACCGCATTCGTGTCCGCCAGAGTGGCGGCGTGGGTGGTGCTGCTGAGGGCGCGATCATCTCGCCGATGCAGGGCACGGTCCTGCAGCTCGAGGTAGCCGAGGGCGATCACGTCGAGGCCGGCCAAGTCGTGGCCGTTGTTGAGGCCATGAAGATGGAGAACGAGGTCACGTCGCTGCAGGCCGGCACGGTCGAGACGGTGCATGTGCAGGCGGGGCAGGGCGTGCAGGCCGGTCAGGTCTTGCTCGAGCTCGCGGGCGAATAACTCGCACGTCGCACCCACGTTGCGTATAGTCACGCAATGGGACAGATCGATACAACAGTTTGGGAGGACGAACCCGTCTATGTACGCGACGTGGTCTTCGAGCCGATCGACACACCGACGGCAGTTGCTGAGGTAGCGCGACGGATTCGTCAGGCGATTGTTCTGGGCGTGCTGCGCGACGGCGACCGGCTGCCGGCCGAGACCGAGTTGGCCAAGCGCATTGGTGTGGGTGTGATGACAGTCCGCGCGGCTCTCTCCGAGTTGCGCGCCGACGGTCTGCTCGAGACGCATCGTGGTCGTCTCGGCGGCTCGTTCGTGGCGTCGAGCCACATGGCGTTTCTGTCCGGGACTTCGCCAACGAACCCGGAGACGTTCCGCAATCAGGCGCAGGTCTTGGGTGGGCTCGAGGCGCACGCCGCGTTGCTTGCAACGGCGCTGATCACCGAGGACGAACTGTTCATCCTGGGCGAACTTGTCGACGAAATCAACCAGCCGCATACGACGAGCGAGATCGGTGTCCTCAATAATCGCTTCCACCTGAAGATCGCTGCGGCCTCTGGCAATCGCCTGTTGGTCTCGGAAATCAGCCAGCGTCGCGCCGAGCTGTACGCCGACGCCTTCGCGCTCGCCAAAGTCGAATTGCCGCTCTCTCCAGGCATCGACGCACACCCCGGAATTGTCGAGGCGATGACAGCCCGCGACGGCCAACTCGCATCTACGCGCATGTGGGAGCACCACCAGTTCACGATGGACGGGGTACTCACAGCGCGACGCGGCTAGCTCGCGATCAGCTTCCTATTGGGGTCAGACCCTTTTAGGAAGTCAGAGGCGTCTTGGGTGTTTGGTTTGTTGATCAGCTTCCTATTGGGGTCAGACCCTTTTAGGAAGTCAGTGGCCGCTGGATTACTTGGATAGACAATCCGACTTCCTAAAAGGGTCTGACCCCAA
>CAMAWJ010000040.1 GCA_945861955.1 Bifidobacterium breve | reverse complement strand
GGGAGGACACCACATCCGCGCGGTTGTCATGTCCCCCCAGCAGAGCAGGCCTACGCCAGTTCGAAGCGGATTGGCTGTGCGCCAACCTGCAGCGTGCTGGCACCGAGGGCATGGAGGTTCTCTTTGCCTTCGACGATCGTCAGGAAGTGGTTGCCTGCCAACGGTCCAGCCTTCGAGGAGAAGCTGCAGGGGCCGTACGGGAACAGCAGCTCGCACTCGGAGATGCCGCCGGGATACCAGAGGATCTCGCCGGGAGCCGGATGAGAGGTGGCGTCCTCGAACGGCACGCCGAGATCGAAATCGCCGAGCGGAATCCAGCACGACTCGCCGCTCCAGCGCACGTGGATCATCTTGTTCTCGTACGGCAGCATCGTCAGAAATGCCTCACAGGTCTTCGGTGCCAGCGCCGTCTCGAGGCGCGCCAGAAAGACGGTGTCTCCACTTGTAATACGAATCATTTGCTCTGCCATGGGTTTCTCCTCCGGGGTACGAAGGAAGTGTGCCGTACCTAGGGGGCGACGCGTTCGATACCGGGGATCTTGTCGAAGTCGCGGTCGAAGGACGCAATCCGAGCGGGAGAGTGCTGCCGGGCACAGGCGGCGAGATAGGCGTCTTGAAAATCGACAGGCGTGTGCTCGTAGATGTCGATCGCATCGGTCAGAAGGTCGAGGTCGCCAACGACGATGGTGGGTAAGGCCAGGATCATTTGGAGGGTCTGCGCCACCTTCTTGCGCGCGAGCCGGTAGACGGAGCGGAGTACAAATTCGATCTCGGCGACGACAGGGTCGGTCAGCACAAGCTCGTCGGCCGTATCGACGAATGCGCGCGCTCGCCCCGCCTGTCCCGCTCCATCACCAACCACGTAGCGCAACAACACGTTGGTATCGACGAACGTCACGGGTGCCATTTTGCCTGCCACTCTTCGGTTCGGTTCGTATCTGCGAGAGCGCGGATTTGCTTCCAGGACAGACCCTTCAGCTCCTCGGGTAGTTCGACTGATCCGGCTAACTCGTCGGGGCGACCAATTCTCGAGACGGTCAGGGTGTTGTCTTCGATGCGGAACTGCAGTGCATCACCGTCGCGGATATCGAGCGCTTCTCGAACGCGCTTGGGGATGGTCACTTGCCCCTTTGAGGAGACGCGGCCGATTCGTACAGTGGGTTCCATATTCCTTACACTATCAATTACGTAAGGAATCGTGACAGGGCTGATCGACATCGCCACAGTGTCTGCCACCATCCCCGTACCGATGACGCGCACACCTGATCCTCACCCGCATAGTCTCTCGCCCAACACGCGCGAATCGCTTGAGCAGCTGCCGCCGAACAACGTCTTTCGCACGCTTGCGCACGCGGATGCTGCCTTCCCACCACTGATGGCGCTGGCTGCGAGCCTCTGGAACGACGCCAGCCTTTCGCAGCGCCACCGCGAGCTGGCGATTCTGCGCACGGCGCGGCTGGTCGATTCGGCGTACGAATGGATGCATCACATCGAGGTCGCACGGATGGTGGGCATCACGGAGCAGGAGATCAATGCGATCGACGTCGACCAGCTCGCGCTCGGGGAGTTCGACGAGGCAGACCAGCTCGTGCTCGACGCCGTACCGCAGATCCTCGCCCACCGGCGCTCCGACGATACAATCTTCGACGGTCTAGAGCGCGTGCTAAGCCCCCGCGAACTGGTCGAACTTCATCTCGTCGTTGGCCTCTACGCCACGATCGCCGGCGTGGCTACCGACTTTGATGTCGACCTCGACACGCAGTCGGGTGCATTCGATCTCGACCACGACGAGCGCGGTCCGAGGCTCGGGCGCTAGAACGCGCGCTTGAGGGACTCGGCCTTCTTGCCGCGTCCTACGATCACCTCGGCCACGAGCGCTGGCTGGAAGAGGCCGTGTGCGACGACGCCGGGAACGCTGCTGAGCCAGGCCTCGAGGGCATCGGGCCCACCGATGGCACCCGAATAGTCGGCAATCACATTGCCATCAGGGCTCGGTGGGACATCGCGCAACGTCACGCTTTGCAGCAGTCGGAGCGTGCTCTGCAGGCCAAACTGGAGCAGCTCGAGCGGGATCGGGGCGTGGAGCCGAGGCACCAGCTTGCTGGAGTCGGCAATCACGATGAAGCGGTCGGCCATGGCGGCGACGATCTTCTCGCGTGTGTGTGCAGCACCACCACCCTTGACGAGCCAGAAGTCGGGGGCGATCTGATCAGCACCGTCAATCGCGAGATCAAGCCGATCGACCTCGGCGGCATTCTCGACCGTCAGCCCAAGTGCTCGGGCAGCCTCCTCGGTCTGCACCGAGGTAGCGACACAGCGAATGTCGAGCTTACGAGCGGCGATTGCTGGCAGCAGAAAGGCCACTGTCGAGCCGGTTCCGAGCCCGACACGCATGCCGTCTTCGACGAGCAATGCTGCGGCCTCGGCCGCGACCTTCTTCTCTGTGTCTTGGCTCATACGTGCACGGTAGCGGGGGAGGACACCACATCCGCGCGGATGTGGTGTCCTCCCCCGCTAGACGTTCGCCGCAGCCGCATCCGCAATGATCACGGAGCGGGGTGCGGTGACACGGCCGGCGGGGATCGAGTGGTCGCCCGCCAGCAACTGTTGGAGTGGCTCACGCTTATCCTCGCCGGTGATCAGCCAGAGCAGGAGGCGCGAGCGGCCCAGCTCGGGGTACGTCAGCGTCATCCGGTGCGTGCCCTGATACTCGCCCGTCGTGATCGCGACCATGCGGTCGTGCACGTCGAGGACGGCGTCGCCCGGGACGAGCGAGGCGGTGTGCCCGTCGGGGCCAAGGCCGAGGTGGATCACGTCGATCGTGGCGGGCAGGTCGCCGGCATACTCCGCCGCGGCCGCCTCGAGATCATCGGCATTGACTGGCATCGGGTGGATCACCACGGGCAGCTGCGGGCCAATGCTCTCGCGCAGATGCGTGAGGTTACGGGCCTGGTCGCCCTCGGGGGCGATGCGCTCATCGACTTGGTACAGCTCGATGGATTCCCACGGCATCGTCAGCTCGGCTAGGTCTGCGAACATCGCCCACGGGGTACGTCCACCGCTGACCGCCAGCGAGAAAACGCCACGCGCGGCCACAGCGGCACGGGCCTCCTCGGCAACGCGGCCGGCTGCAGCGTGCGCCACGGCCGCCGCATCCGGCAACACGATCAGCTCGTGCTGCACTACGCCTTCTTCTCGTCGTGCCCGCCGAACTCGCTGCGCATGGCCGACTGCACCTTGCCGGAGAACTGGCCAAGGCCACGGGACTCGAAGCGCTCAAGCAGCGACGCGGTGATGACGGGGGCTGGGACGCCCTCCTCGATCGCAGCGATCGTCGTCCAGCGACCCTCTCCGGAATCCGAGACGCGACCGTCGAAGGCGTCCAGATTCGGATCCTTCGAGAGGGCGGCGGCAGTCAGATCGACGAGCCACGAGCCAACGACGGAGCCGCGGCGCCAGACCTCAGCGACCTCAGCCACATCGATCTCGTACTGGTAGTACTCGGGGTCGCGCAGCGGAGTCGTTTCAGCATCCACCTCTTGCTGGTGCTTGCCGGCATCGGCGTGCTTGATGATCGAGAGACCCTCAGCGATCGCGGCCATCATCCCGTACTCAATCCCGTTGTGGACCATCTTGACGAAGTGGCCCGCACCGTTCGGACCGCAGTGGAGGTAGCCCTCCTGTGCCGTGCCACCAGGCTTGCGGCCCGGCGTCGGCTCAGCAGAACCCTCGCCCGGCGCGATCGTCTTCCAAATTGCGTCGAGACGCTGCACGGCCTTGTCCTCGCCGCCGATCATCAGGCTGTAGCCACGATCGAGACCCCAGACGCCACCCGACGTGCCGCAGTCGACGAAGTGGATGCCCTTGGCTGCCAACTCCTTGGCGTGCTTAATGTCATCGCGGTAGTACGAGTTGCCACCGTCGATGATCGTGTCGTCGTCTTCGAGGACGGTCTTCAGCTCGTCGACCATCTTCTGCACGATCGCGGCGGGCACCATGATCCAGACGTTGCGCGGGCGCTCCAGCTTCGAGACGAGATCGGTAATCGAGGAGGCGCCGACCGCGCCTTCGGCCTCAAGCTCTTTGACGGCAGCGTCGTTGACGTCGAAGACGACGCAGGTATGGCCGTCGAGCATCAGACGACGCACCAAGTTGGCGCCCATCCGACCGAGGCCGATCATGCCGAGCTGCAGTGGGTGTTCAGTAGCCATGTGAGTCTCCTTGCCTTAGTCGCGCTTGAGTGCGCGATAGCGGCGAATTAGTGCGTTGGTGGACGAGTCGTGCTTCAGGTCGGGTTCGGCTTCGCTCTCGAGCTCGGGGATGATCGCCACGGCGAGTGCCTTGCCGAGCTCGACGCCCCATTGGTCAAACGAGTCGATGCCCCAGATCACGCCTTGCGTAAACACGCTGTGTTCGTAGAGGGCGATCAGGGTGCCGAGCTGGAACGGTGTCAGCTTGTCGGCGAGGATCGTGTTGGTTGGGCGGTTGCCCTCCATCACGCGATGCGGCGCTACGTTCGGGGCGGTGCCTTCAGCGATCACCTCGGCCTCGGTCTTGCCGAACGCGAGCGCCTCGGCCTGCGCAAACACGTTGCTCATCAGAATGTCGTGGTGCTCGCCGATCGGGTTGAGCGACTGGCCAAAGCCAATCAGGTCGACGGGGATCAGCATCGTGCCTTGATGGATCAGCTGATAGAAGGAGTGCTGCCCGTTTGTGCCAGGCTCGCCCCAGTAGACCGGTCCCGTGTCGTAGTCGACGCGGGTGCCATCGAGCATGACATGCTTGCCGTTCGACTCCATCGTCAACTGTTGGAGGTAGGCGGGGAAGCGCTTGAGGTACTGCTCGTATGGCATCACGCCGATCGTCTGGACGCCAAAAAAGTCGCGGTACCAGACGGTGAGTAGCCCCATCAGGACGGGGAGATTTTGCTCGAATGGTGCGGTCTGGAAGTGCTCGTCCATGGCGTGGAAGCCGGCCAGCAAATCGGCAAACCCATCGGGACCGATCGCCAGCATCGTCGAGAGGCCGATCGCCGAATCCATCGAGTAGCGGCCACCGACCCAATCCCAGAAGCCGAACATGTTGGCCGTATCGATCCCGAAGGCCTCGACACGCTGAGCATTCGTGGAGACCGCGACGAAGTGTTGGGCGACGGCCGCATCGTCCTTCAGAGCGGCGAGCGTCCAGGCACGAGCAGTCGCCGCATTCGTCATCGTCTCGAGCGTGCCAAACGTCTTCGAGGCGATGATAAACAGCGTCTCTTCGGGGTTGAGGTCGAGCGTTGCCTCGGCAAAATCGGTGGCGTCGACGTTTGAGACGAAGCGGAACGTCAGGTCGCGTTGGGAGTAGTGCTTGAGTGCCTCATAGGCCATCACCGGGCCAAGATCCGAGCCACCAATGCCGACGTTGACGATGTTCTTGATGCGCTTGCCGGTGTAGCCCTTCCACGCACCAGAGCGCACCTGCTCGGCAAACACGCCCATCCGGTCGAGCGTAGCGTGGACCTCTGCAACGACGTCCTTACCGTCGACTTCGAGCGTTGCGTCGCGCGGAAGACGCAGAGCCGTGTGGAGCACCGCTCGGTCCTCAGAGACATTGATGTGATCGCCACGGAACATCGCCGCTCGACGGCCAGCAAGGTCGCGCTCCCCAGCCAGCTGGAAGAGCAGCGGCAAGGTCTCGGGCGTGATGCGATTCTTTGAGTAGTCCAAGAACAGTCCGGCTGCCTCGGCCGTAAAGGTCTCGCCGCGCGTGGGATCGTCGGCGAACTGGTCGCGCAGGTGCAGGCGTTCGACCGCTGCGACGTGCCGTTCCAGAGCCTTCCAAGCGTGGGTGGATCTCAGCGATGTCATCAGATGTCCTTCTCGCTGGAGAATAGGGGGTTCAGAAAAGTGGTGTGATCAGAACCAAGGCGGGAAGGGGTGCCAATCTGGTGACCCGACGGCCTGCCAATCGCTGCTTGTGTCAGAGCAGGACGCCCGGCGGGCTCTCAAAGCCAGGATGCGCGGAATGAAAGGCGCGCGACTGCGCGACCGTGCGCATCCACTCGTAGTGGAGCTGCTTTGCGACAACCGGGATCACTCCGGCGCGGCGCATGCGATCGAGGCCTGCGGCATGGGCAGTTCCAGGGGAGGCAACGGCGTCCTCTACGACGACGACCCGAAAACCCTCGTCGAGCAGGCCGAGGGCGGATTGCGCCACGCAGACATCGGTTTCGAGGCCGACGAGCACAGCGGTGCGTCGCCCGGTTTCACGGACGGCAGGGCCGACGAGTGGATCGTCAGCCAGCCCGAAGACGACCTTGCGCAGCACAGGGGCATCGCCGACGGGCTCGACCAGTTCGGGGTGGAGGCCACCCCAGTCGTCAGGCGACTCCACCGAGGCGATCACCGGGATCTCGCAGTAGCGCGCGCTCTCGACGAGGAAGGCGATGCGTTCGAGCAGACCGGCCTTGGCCGCGTCTTCGATACGGGCCAGAAAATCTGCCTGCACGTCGATCACGACGAGGACGCAGTCATCTGGGTCAATGAGGCGGCTCATGGGTGGATGCTAGCGATGACTGAACGGTGTTGTTGGGTGCGAGTCGCCTACCCTTTCCACATGGCGCTAACCCTCCCGATCGTCTGGAACGACGCGTGTCTTTTGCACGCGCCTGGTGCCGAGATCTGGCTGGGGGTGCGGATGCCCGATGACGAAGGGCCCGAGCGCGCGGGCATCATTCGCGATGCGCTCGTGGCGCAGGGAGCCCAGCTGACCCATGCCGAGGCGCATCCCGACGACATCGTGCTCGCGGTTCACAACGCCGACCTCGTCGACTTTCTTCGGACTGCCTGGACAGCGTGGGGAGAGGCTGGGCTGCCGACCGACCCGGGCCAAGACCTCGTCGTGCCGTACCTGTTTCCGACGACGGCGATGCTCGGAGCTGTCACTCCACATCGCCCGGAGGCAGTCTGGGCCCGGACGGGCTACTACTGCTTTGACACGATGACTCCGATCGCCGAGGGCACGTGGGCAGCCGCACGCGGTGCGGTCGATGCCACGCTGACGGCCGTCGATCTGGTGCGCGGTGGTGCGCCTCTGGCCTATGCGATCACGCGACCACCCGGGCATCACGTCAGCCGTAGCGGCTACGGCGGATCGTGCTACCTCAACAACGCTGCGATTGCGGTTGAGGCGCTGCGGGCAGCCGGGGCTGGAAGGGTTGCCCTCGTCGACATCGATGCCCACCATGGCAACGGCGCGCAAGAGATCTTCTGGCAGCGAGGCGATGTCTTGACGACTTCGATCCACGTCGATCCTGCCGCTGGTTGGTTTCCGCATGTGATGGGCTGGGCCGACGAGGTCGGTGGTGGGCACGGCGAGTACGCCAACCGCAATGTGCCCCTCAGCCCCGGCAGTGGCGACGGCGAGTGGTTGGTGGCGCTCGATCAGTGCCTCGCCGATGTGCAGACGCTCGGCGCGGAGGCGATCGTGCTTGCGCTTGGCGTCGATGCCGCCACGGGCGATCCCAATAGCCCACTCAACGTCACACCTGCGGGCTATCACGAGGCAGGTCGGCGCATTGGTGCACTCGGGCTCCCGATCGTGGCGGTTCAAGAGGGCGGGTACGATCTTCCTACGCTCGGCGGGCTCGTCACCGCGACAATCGTTGGGCTCGAGGAGGGCATGCGCGATGGCTGAGACAAATCCAATGTGGATCGCAACAGACGTCTCGGAGGGCATCCCCTCGCAAATCCGCAAGGACCTGATGCCGCCGCCGTACTGGCGTCTCGAGAGCGTGGTGGCGACCGAGCGCGCGCGGAGCCTCTCGCTCGGTGATGACGGGCAGACCGCGGTCTTTATTCAAGACCGCGATACCTCCGATATCTGGCTGCTCGATCTCGACGAGCCGACGCCACGGCGCCTGACAACCGGTCGTGTCCCCTCGCCGTTTTGGGAGGACACACAACCGGTCCTGTCTCCCGATGGTTCGCAGGTGGCGTACGGTGACGAAGGCGCGGTGTGGGTCGTGCCGACGGAGGGAGGTCCAACGCGGCGCCTCGTCGAGGGTGGAGCACCCGTCTGGCTTGGCGACGACCGGCTAATCATCGGTGTCGAGCGCGACGACAAGACAACGCGGCTTGCCGTCGTCGATGTCGTCGACCCGTTTCCGCGGCGCCTGACTGTCGGCTGTTCCGACCATGGCGATGAGTGGGGGGCCGCCGTCTCGCCCGATGGCAGCACGGTCGCCTACGTCTTCTGGGTCCGGGAGGACCAGCGCGAGAGCCAAATCTGCGTCGTCGATGTGGAGTCCGGCGCCGTCAAGACGATCAGCGGCGTCGCCGAGATGGCCGACCGCTTCCCCTGCTGGTCGCCCGACGGTGACTGGATCGCCTTTGTCTCGGAGCGCTCCGGTTGGTACGAGGTGCACCTGATTCGTCCCGATGGTTCCGATGCGCGGCAACTGACCAGCGACCTCGGCGATTTCGGTGGCATCAATTGGAACGCTGACGGTCTGCGGTTGGCGGCGACGCGCAGTCGGCGCGGACGCAGCGATCTCGTCACGATCGACGTGGCGACGGGCGCGGTCAGCGAACTTGCCGGAGGCGGTACCTGGGGCTCGCCGCACTGGACGGCCGACGGCTCGATTCTCGCCGAGTACTCCGACTACGCGACACCGTCCGAGTTTCGGACCGTGCACCCGAATGGCGACATCGAGCAGGTCCACGCACCAGCGCCACGCGCAATCGCGGCCGCTCCGCACATCGAGCCCGAGGACATCACGTACACCTCGTTTGATGGCACGGAGATTCATGGCTTTCTCTACCGCCCGGCGGGTGCGGCACCAGGCACACCAGTGCCGGTGATCGTCTACCCGCACGGTGGCCCCACCTCGCTCTACTGCGAGGAGTGGGATGGGCACGCCCAGTACTTCGTCGATAAGGGCTACGGCTGGTTGGCAATCAATTTTCGCGGCTCGATCAACTACGGTCGCGACTTCGAGCGCCTCAATCACAACGACTGGGGTGTCGGCGATACGAAGGATTGCCTCGCGGCGGCCGACTACCTCCGCACGCTCGACTGGGTCGATGGGCAGCGGCTCGGCATCTTCGGCGCCTCGTACGGCTCGTACATGTCGCTCTTGGCAGTGACGGACGACCCCGAGCATCGCTATCGCCTGGGCGTCTGCAAGTACGGCGACTGTGACATCGTCTCGTCGTGGGCGCAGGGCGATCGCGAGGGCGTGCAAGACCTCGAACGCATGATGGGTCCGCCGGCCACGAATCGCGAGGCCTATCGAGCTGGCTCGCCCGTGCATCGGCTCGCCAACATCCAGGTGCCACTCCTGATCGCACACGGCCTCGAAGACATCCGCGTCAACCCGGCCCAGTCCGAAGAGCTCGTCGCCGAGCTACGGCGCCTTGGCGGCAAGACCTTCGAATACATCACCTATCCAACCGAGGGTCACGGCTTGCTGCGCCACGATCCCCAGCTGCATTTCTACCGTCGCCTCGAACGCTTCTTCGACTGGTATTTGATGTAACGCCATCAGGGTCCGCTCGTGATCCAGGGAGGACATCACATCCGCGCGGATGTCATGTCCTCCCTGCAGTGGAGTGGTGGGTTATCAATGCGAA
>CAMAWJ010000039.1 GCA_945861955.1 Bifidobacterium breve | reverse complement strand
TGACGGGTATCGAGCACTGCGCTCGGCTCTGCAGCACCCAGCAGCGGAACGAAGAGCTTGGCTGCGTGAGAGACACCAAACGTGCTTGCGGCGGCCAGTACATCGGCGGGTAGTAGAGCGGCAAATGGCGCTTGCACGAGGATCGGCTTGGGTAGCGCCAAGACGAGCTGGGCGGCGCGATGCATGCCCTTCGTGGTCTGCACCGAAACGCTGTCGTCGTCGATTGTGATCGCGAGCACAGGCTCGCTGAGACGGATGCGGTCCCCAAGAATCGTGGCGAGCGCGCGCGTTGGTGCGTCGCTGCCCGTACCGACGCGCGGCGAGTCGACCTGCTCGGGTGCCGAGGCGAGATGCAGCAGGTGCCAGGCCGCCAATTCCGTCGCAGGAGCGCCACTGGTGCACTCGATACGAGCACGAAACGCGATTTTGACGCCCTCAGGCTGATCGAGTTGCTCGATTGCGTCGGCGACGGAGAGGTCGTACGCCTCATCGCCGAGTTCGGCGAATAGCGCGCGCAGCGCGGCACGGCCGGTGGCCAGTTCGTCATCCGAAACGGGCGGACCGCCGACGGGACGACGGTCGTGGTAGCTCATGCCCGTCCGCGCGAGGGGGATGCCGAGGCGGGCACAGAGGGAGACCATCTCGACCTGTACGTCCTCGACCCACTCCGCACCGCGTTCAATGATGGTGCCGTCGGGCAGATGGTCGGTCCAAGCACGACCACCCACGCGGTCGCGGGCTTCGAGCACCGTGACGTCCCAACCGGCGTTGACGAGTGCCTCGGCGGCGATTAGTCCGGAGAACCCGGCGCCAACAATGATGACGGAGTTAGATTCCATGCGCATCACGATATCCTGACTCTACGGTCAGGCGCAAGGGCGAGCGCAGAATCACGACGCGCCAGTGCCCACGTTTAAGCGATGCCATACGGCGGCACCCCAAGCGGCTCTCCGTCGTGGAATCAGTCCACGACACGGACACGAGATCCGCATTGCTGAGCGAGAGTGGAACCAGCTCCACTGTGCACTCCGGACACGATGGGCCCGGGCCCATCATGTCCGCAAGGCCTGAAACTGGATTGCGCGCCGTTCGTGCGTCTCCGTTACAGAGCCGTGCAGCCTGGTGTCGTGGCTGGTCGCTGATCCACGCGTTGGCGCCGTCATACTCTCCCCATGGAGCAGCCGACCGTGATTGACTATTCGCAGTTCGAGGCTGTCGAGATGCGCGTGGGGTGCGTGCTCGCAGTGCGGGCCTTTCCCGAAGCGCGCAAGCCGGCCTGGCAGATCCAGGTGGACTTTGGGCCGGCGCTCGGGCAGAAGTGGACCAGCGCGCAGGTAACGAACTACAGCGAAGACGAGCTCGTTGGACGTCGAGTCGTCGGTGCCATCAACCTTGGAACGCGACGTATTGCCGGATTCGAGAGCGAGTTTCTTTTGCTCGGGGCAGTCCAGCCGGACGGCAGCGTCGTCTTGCTCCACGTCGACCCGAGTGCAGAGCTCGGCTCCCTGATTGCTTAACGGCTGAGCAGGTAGACGGCGCCCGCGGCAAGCAGGTTGGCAGCACGCTGCGTGACGGCACCCTCGCGGGCACCACCCTCATTGATCAAGATCCGCTCTTCCACGGTGAATCCCTCGGCATGGGCAAGCGCCTCGAAATCCTTGATCGAGCAGAGGCGAATGTTCGGCGTCTCGTACCAGGTGTACGGCAGCAGCGGCGAGACAGGCATGCGGCCGCTGGCGGCTAGCTGGGCACGCAAACGCCAGTGGGCAAAGTTTGGGAACGAGATGATGCTCTTGCGCCCCACGCGGTTCATTTCGCGCAGCACCAGCGCGGGGTGGTGGACAGCCTGAAGCGTCAACGACATGATCACGATGTCGAACGAATCGTCCTCGAGATCGTCGAGGCCCTTATCGATGTCGTCCTGCAAAACCGGCACGCCACGCTGAAGGCAGGCGAGCACACCCTCATCAGAAATCTCGACACCGAGTCCATCGGCACCCCGTCGAATCAACTCTCCGAGTAGCGAGCCATCGCCACAGCCAAGGTCGAGGACGCGGGAGCCAACGGGAACCAGCGAGGCAATGACGTCAAGGTCGGCGCGCATCAGACAGTCTCCGCCAACGCGTGGTCGAGGTAGGCGGAAACCGTCTTGTGGTACTCCGGCACGTCGAGCAAAAACGAATCGTGGCCATGCGGAGACGAGATCTCGCGGAAGGTGACTGGCACACGGTGCGCCGTCAGGGTGCGCACGATGCCGCGCGAATGCGACGTGTCGAAGCGCCAGTCGGAGTCGAACGACAGCACGAGAAACTTCGTCTTGACCTTTGCCAGCTGCGACCGTACGAGTTCGGCGTCTGCAAACAAGTCGAAATAGTCCATCACGCGTGTCAGATAGAGATACGAATTGGCATCGAAACGGTCGAGGAAGACCTTGCCCTGATGCTGGAGATACGACTCGACCTGAAAATCGACGCCGAGATCGAAGCGCGGCTCCTCGCGATCCTGGATCCGACGTCCAAACTTCTGCCGCATCGACTCTTCGGAGAGGTAGGTGATGTGCGCCATCATGCGCGCCACGGAGAGGCCATGGTCTGGTCCCTTGCCGGTCGCGTAGTAGTCGCCATCGGCAAAATCCAGGTCGTTCATGATCGCGGCCCGTGCCACCGCGCTGAAGGCAATGTTCTGTGCCGACAGTCGTGACGTTGCGCAGACGACGATGCCGTGGTCGACCTCGTCGGGATAGTCGAGTGCCCACTGCAGCACCTGCATGCCACCGAGTGAGCCACCAACGGCAGCCAAGATATGAGTGATCCCGAGGTGAGCCAAAAGCGCGCGCTGTACCTTGACGAGATCCGAGACCGTGAATAGGGGGAACTGGAGGCCGTACGGCGTGCCGGTCGCGGGGTTGATGCTCGAAGGCCCCGTCGTTCCCTGACAGCCTCCCAGTAGGTTCGAGCTGACGACGAAGAGGCGATCGGTGTCGACCGGTTTGCCCGGGCCGATCAGCGTGTCCCACCAGCCAGGGTGCGCGGGATCGCCGTGATGGCCGGCCGCGTTGGCGTCTCCCGTCAGGGCATGGCAAATCACAACGACGTTGTTGTCGCTTGCGGATCGCTCGCCATACGTCTCGTACGCCACCTCGACGGGCGCAAGGGTCTCGCCCGAGTCGAGCACGAGCGGGTTGTCCTCCGTAAAGAGGACAACCCGCTGCGTCTCAACCAGTCCGAGGGAGCGTGCTGGTGTGCCGCTCGCTCCCATCAGGATTACGCCGTGGCCTTCGCGAGCGCCTGATCGATGTCCGCGAGGATGTCCCCGATGTTCTCGATGCCAACCGACAGGCGCACCGTGTCCTGGCCAACGCCTGCTGCCTCGAGCTCCTCGTCGTTGAGCTGCGAGTGCGTCGTCGAGGCGTTGTGGATCGCCAAGGATCGCGCATCGCCGATGTTGGCAAGGTGCGTGAACAGGTCGAGGCTCTCGATGAACGTCTTGCCTGCTTCGCGACCACCATCAATACCGAACGTGACGATGCCACCAAAACCGACACCCTTGTTGAGGATCCGCTTGGCCGTCTCGTGGTACCTGTCGTCCTCAAGGCCGGAGTAGTTGACCCAGGTGACGCCAGCGTGGTTCTTGAGGTGCTTAGCAACGGCGAGCGCGTTCTCGCTGTGACGCTCCATCCGCAGTGCCAAGGTCTCCAGGCCCTGCAGAATCAGGAAGGCGTTGAATGGCGACAATGCTGCGCCGGTATTGCGAAGCATCACGGTGCGGACGCGGCCAATATACGCTGCTGGTCCGAGGGCGTCCGACCAGACCACGCCGTGGTACGACGGATCGGGCTTGGTCAATCCGGGGAAGCGCTCAGCATTGGCAACCCAATCGAACGTGCCGGAGTCGACGACGACGCCGGCGATAGTGGTGCCGTGTCCACCCATGTACTTGGTGGCCGAATGCACAGCAATGTCGGCACCGTGCTCGAAGATCTGCGTCAGCATCGGCGTGGCGACCGTGTTGTCGACGATCAGCGGGAGACCCTGCGCGTGCGCGGCGTCGGCCCAGGCCTTGATGTCGACGACGTTGAGGCGCGGGTTGCCGATCGTCTCCGCGAAGACCAGTCGGGTCTTCTCGTCCGTCAGCTCGGCGACCTTCTCCGGCGAGTCGGGGTCGACGAAGCGAACCTCGATGCCGTACTGCGGCAACGTGTGTGCGAACAGGTTGTAGGTGCCGCCGTAGAGCGTCGAGACGCTGATGATGTTGTCGCCGGCGCGGGCGATGTTGAGCACTGCGTACGTGACAGCGGCCTGACCCGAGGCGGTCGCGCAGGCAGCGATGCCGCCCTCAAGTGCGGCGACGCGCTGCTCGAGCACATCCCACGTTGGGTTCATGATGCGGGTGTAGATGTTGCCCGGCACGGCCAGCGCGAACAGGTCGGCTGCGTGCTGGGTGTCGTTGAACTCGTAGCTGGTCGTCTGGTAGATCGGAACGGCCACGGACTTCGTCGTGGGGTCCGGGCTCTGGCCTGCGTGGAGAGCCAGTGTTGCGGGGTGGTGATTGCTCATCGCGATGAACTCCTTGCCTGTCGGCGTCGCGTCCCGGGTGGGAGGTCTGCGGTTGGATCCGTAGACCGGCGGCGCCGCGGTTTCGTTCGCGACGACGGCTCACCATCTTCCGCTTTTCCGTCGGGACTTACCGGAATCGCGCTGGAAGAAGCACCTGTCGGACGGTCGTCCCGGTTGCTGCCGCGTCAAAAGGCCAGATCCCTCGGCGGCTCGTGATGGATTGCAAGCAGCAGATTAGCATTCCGAGCGAGAAGGTCAAG
Organism: Bifidobacterium breve; assembly: GCA_945861955.1. Classification (GTDB taxonomy): domain Bacteria; phylum Actinomycetota; class Thermoleophilia; order Gaiellales; family F1-60-MAGs149; genus F1-60-MAGs149. Next base: position 4,912 of record CAMAWJ010000039.1, on the reverse strand, counting down.
TAGTGATTGGGCCACAGACTGTCGACGACACGAAAGAGGTGTTTAGCGTACGATGACTGAGCGGGCGTTCGGCCAGAACGCTTACAACGACGTATTTGATGAGGTGAATGGCATGTCCGAGCAAGGCACAATGGGCGTCAAGAGCGGTTTGGCCGAGATGCTGAAGGGTGGCGTCATCATGGACGTCGTCAATGCCGAGCAAGCCAAGATCGCCGAGGACGCCGGCGCTTGCGCCGTCATGGCGCTCGAGCGCGTTCCTGCCGATATCCGTGCCGACGGTGGTGTCGCGCGCATGTCCGACCCCGACATGATCATTGGTATCCAGGAGGCCGTCTCGATTCCGGTGATGGCGAAGGCGCGCATCGGCCACTTCGTCGAAGCCCAGATCCTGCAGTCGCTGGAAGTGGACTACATCGACGAGTCCGAGGTGTTGACGCCCGCGGACGAGGCACATCACATCGACAAGACCAAGTTCACCATTCCCTTCGTCTGCGGTGCCACCAACCTTGGTGAGGCGCTGCGTCGCATCGGTGAGGGTGCCGCGATGATCCGCTCGAAGGGCGAGGCCGGCACCGGCGACGTCGTCGAGGCGGTCCGCCATATTCGGGGCATTCTTGGCGAGATTAAGCGCCTGCACGGCATGGACCCAGACGAGGTCTTCGCCCGCGCTAAGGAGTTGCAGGCACCGCTCGATCTGGTGCAGTTCTGCGCCCGCGAAGGTCGTCTTCCTGTCGTGCTCTTTACCGCCGGTGGCGTTGCAACGCCTGCCGATTGCGCCCTGATGATGCAGCTCGGCGCCGACGGTGTCTTCGTCGGGTCCGGCATCTTTAAGAGTGGCGATCCCGCCAAGCGCGCCCGCGCATGTGTCGAGGCGACGACGCACTTCCGTGATCCCGCCAAGTTGGCTGAGGTCTCCAAGAATCTCGGCGAGGCCATGGTCGGTCGTAGCGCCAAGTCGATTCCTGAGGACGAGCTGTTCGCCGGACGTGGCTGGTAGCACTCCTCGCGTTGGCGTGCTCGCTCTCCAAGGGGCGTTCCGCGAGCACGTGCAGGCGCTCGAGCGGCTGGGTGCAACGGCAATTGAGGTGCGGACGCCTGCCGAGTTGGCTGGCCTTGATGGTCTGATGCTGCCAGGAGGCGAGTCGACCACGATGGACCTCCTGCTCGATTCGTCGGGTCTGCGCGAGCCAATCACCGCGGTGGTTGCCGACGGACTGCCGGTCTTCGGTACCTGCGCGGGATTGATCCTGCTCGCGACCGACCTCGAGGACGGTACGAGGGGCCAGCGCACGCTGCGGGCACTCGACGTGACAGCGCTCCGCAATGGCTACGGACGGCAGGTGGCCTCGTTCGAGGCCGCCGTCGAATTGGCGGGAGATGACACGCCGATGGTCGGAATTTTCATTCGCGCGCCGCGCATCACACGCGTCGGCGAAGGCGTCGAGGTGCTCGCCTCCGTCGGCGATGAGCCCGTCGCTGTCCGCAGCGGCTCTATCATGGCTGCAACGTTCCATCCGGAGCTGGCGCGCGACGACCGGCTCCACGCGTGTTTTCTCGAGCGCGTGACCACGCATTCGTAGGCGGGAGTACAGGCATGTCCGGTCATTCCAAATGGTCCACCATCAAGCACAAGAAGGCCGCGACCGATAAAAAGCGTGGTCAGCAGTTCAGCAAACTCGCCCGCGCCATCATGGTTGCCGCGAAGGAGGGTGGTGGCGATCCCGATTCGAACGCCGCGCTCGCCAACGCCGTCGCGAAGGCGAAGTCGTACTCGTTGCCACGCGAAAACATTGAGCGCGCGATCCAGAAGGGTGCTGGTGGTGGCGAGGGCGAGAACTTCGAAACCGTCATCTACGAGGGCTTTGGTCCCGGTGGCGCTGCGTTCGTCGTCGAAGCGCTGACCGACAATCGCAATCGCACTGCTGCCAACGTGCGCAGCATCTTTACGAAGGCCGGCTCCGGACTCGGTGCTCCTGGCAGCGTGGCCTGGAAGTTCGATCGCAAGGGCGTGATAATTCTCGAGAACGTGGCCGATGAGGACGAGCTTCTGCTGGCCGCCGCGGATGCAGGCGCAGATGATTCGGAGGGCGAGAATGGGATCTTCCGTGTCACGACCGATCCGTCCGAGCTATCGGTGGTTCGTATCGCTCTCGAGGCTGCTGGCTTCGAGGTGACGAGTGCCGAGTTGACGCTACTCCCCAAGCAGCTCGCCGAGATCGACGATGAAGGCAGTCGCAAGGTGTTGAAGATGGTCGATTCGCTCGAGGATGACGACGATGTCCAAGAGGTCTTCTTTGACGTCGAGATCACCGAAGCCGTATTGGCCGAGCAGTAGGTCCAATTCTGCGATGGCGCCCCAGCCGCTGATCATCGACTGTGATCCTGGGATCGACGATGCGATCGCGATCCTGCTCGCGCTCGCGAGCCCCGAGTTGGATGTGCTGGCAATCACGACGGTCGCTGGCAACGTCCCGCTCGTAAACACGACAGCGAACGGACTGCGGGTGCTGGACCTCGTCGGCCGCTCGGATCTGCTGCTGGCCGCGGGGGCGGAGCGACCACTCGTACGAGTACCGAGCGACGACTCGTCCGAGACGCATGGCGAGACGGGATTGGATGGCTCGAATCTCCCCGCACCGTCGCGAACGGCTGCGGGCGAACATGCCGTCGATCTGATTGCACGGCTGGCGTTGGAGCGCCCAGGTGAGGTTACGCTGGCGGCAGTCGGCCCACTGACGAACGTTGCCCTCCTTGCCGCCCTCCGACCAGGCGCATTTGCTGCGCTCCGACGTATCGTCGTGATGGGTGGTGCGTCGAACGGCGGCAACATGTCGCCGTACGCGGAGTTCAACATCTGGTTCGACCCTGAGGCTGGCGAGCGTGTGCTGCAGGCCGGCCAGGACCTGACTCTCGTTGGGCTCGATGTGACGCGGCAGGCGATCCTGACCAGCGTTGACATTGATGCTCTTGAACAACTCCCGACGATCGGCCCGGCGGTAGCGGGAATGCTGCGTTTCTACATGCGCAAGCACGTCGACTGGTACGGCGAAGAGATCGTCTACCAGCACGACAGTCTCGCGATTGCACACCTGATCGACCCCACGATCCTTGGGCTCGTTCATTGCCATGTGGAAGTTGACACGGGTACGGGACCAGCACGCGGCTCGACGCTGGTCGATCGCCTCAGCGTCTTTGGTGGCGGCGCCAATGCCCACTGGGCAGAGAGCGTGGCTGCGGAGCGGTTTCGTGCGCTCCTCCTTGGGCGTCTGGGCGAGCTCGCCGCCCACTTGAGCTAGCTCGTCGGCGGCGGAGGATCGCCAGGCTGCCACGGGGCAGGCGGATACTCGGCCTGGTCGCCTCGATGCTCGCCGATCGTCAGGATGCGCAGATCTTGATCGCCATCGTTGAGAAACTGGTGTGGGCGTTCGGGGCCTTCGCGCTTGGCGAAGAAGTCGCCGGGGCCCACGCGGTACACCTCATCGCCAACCATCAGGACACCCGTGCCACTGAGCACGAGAAAACATTCCTCTTCCTCGTGGTGCCAATGAAACTTTGTCGAGCGCTCGCCGGGACGGACGAGGTCGACGTTAACGCCGATACGGCGCAGCCCGGCGTGCTCGCCAAGGCGACTCGAAAGCCCGAAGGTTTCGCCACCCGGCTCGTACTCGCCTTCGCCGGTAGGCGCATCCTCGGCGCGTGTCAGCCAGTGCGGGCGCCGGTCGCTGCGCTCGCGTAGGCGCTCAGCAGGCCGACCGTCAATCGTCGATACGGCCCACTCGCCGGCAGGCAAGGTCTTGGTTTCAATCCAACGGCTGGCGGTCACCGTTGTCGGGACCTCGACACAGACGGCCTCCCACTCGCCCTCACCATCCACGAGCAAAAACGAACTGTCGGCCTCGGTAGCGCGTGACAGCTCTTCCGCTGCGGCCTCGATATCCGGCCACCAGCGGGGGTGGCGCTCGATAAAGGCAATCTGTCGGGCAGGTCGTTCGGCCATGCTCCGCATCGTACGCGACGACCTGCGAGGGCGGGGACGACCGGCGGCGCTCGTAGACTGAGTGACATGGTGATCCTTGGGCTGGACCCGGGAACGGCGTCGACTGGTTACGGCATCGTGACAGTGGCAGGCAGCCGGCTCAGGTCGGTCGATTTCGGCTGCATCCGTACCGACGCGCACACGCCACCCGAGGAGCGATTGGCCGCGATCGCGCGGGCGGTGGATCTGTTGTTGGAGGAACACGAGCCCACGGCGGTCGCCGTCGAAGAGGTGTATGTCGGAGGCAATCCCCGGACTGCGCTCGCGGTGGGACAGGCTCGGGGAGCCGTGTTGACGATGGCTGGTCTGCGCTACATCCCGGTTGCCGAGTACAGCGTCTCGCAGATTAAGACCGCAGTCTGTGGCTATGGACGAGCCGACAAAAAGCAGGTCCAGACGATGGTAGGGGCAGTCTTAGGACTACCCAAGCCGCCAACGCCAGACCACGCGGCAGATGCCCTTGCCGCCGCGATCTGTCATGCGTCAACGAGTCCACTTCAGGCTTCGCTCAAGCGAGCGGGACTCAAAGCATGATCGCGCACGTAGCGGGAGCAGTCACGAGCCGCGACGGCGAGATCCTCGTCGTTGATGTCGGTGGTGTTGGCTATGAGGTGACAGCGACTCTGACCGCCCTGTCTCGTTGTGAACCTGGCATGACGGTGACCGTGCCGACCTACCTTTATGTGCGCGAAGATACGATGCTGCTGTTCGGCTTCTCGAACGACGCGGAGCGGCGCATCTTCCGGCTGCTCCTAGGTGTCAACGGTGTGGGGCCGAAGTTGGCACTCGCGATCGTCTCCGCGCAAGATCCCGATCGTATCGAGAGCGCGGTGTTGCTTGGTGACGTCGCGTTGCTCTCGAGCGTCAGTGGCGTCG
>CAMAWJ010000038.1 GCA_945861955.1 Bifidobacterium breve | reverse complement strand
CGGCTCGGGAGGCCGCCCTTGACTGCTCATCGGGGTACGCAGATTCGAACTGCGGACCTCTCCGTCCCGAACGGAGCGCGCTACCAGGCTGCGCCATACCCCGAGCGGGCATGAGTATGCCAGAAATTCGACCTCCGCCCCGTCGCCCGGCGCGGGCAACCCGCACTTCGCGTTACCGTGTCGGGCGTGTCGGACCCGATTCACATTACGCCAATTGGCGGTCTCGGCGAAGTCGGGCGCAATATGATGGTCATCGAGCACGACGATGTCCGCCTCGTGATCGACTGTGGCATCGGCTTTCCGCATGGCGATGATCGCGGCCTTGGCGTCGACATCTACCTGCCCGACGTGCGCGCCCTCAAGGGTCGCCCTGTCGATGCCGTGCTGATTACGCACGCGCACGACGACCATGTCGCTGCGCTTGCACACCTGATCCGCTCGGGCACCCCCATCGGCCGCATGATCTCGCTGCCGTTTACGACCGCAATGGTCGAGGCCAAGCTCTCCGAGCACGACCTGCCACTGCCGCCGCTGCAGACCGTGGCGCCGGGAGAACAAATCAAGATCGGTTCGATCACCGTGGAGTTCATCCGCGTCTCGCACTCGATCCCGGATCCCGCAGCGATCGCATTGACGACGAACCTCGGCACGATCGTGCTCACCGGCGACTACAAGCTGGATGCGACTGGGCAGGACCTCAAGCGGCAGGTCGACCGCAAGCGCCTCACCGCTTTTGGCGATGCCGGCGTGATTGCCATGCTCGGCGATTCGACGAACGCCCAGCTGCCGGGCCGCACGCCCTCTGAGGCAACGACGATTGATCCCATCAACGACGTCATCGACGAGGCCCAGGGCCGCGTTGTCCTGACCAGCTTCTCGTCCCAGATCGACCGCATTGACCATGCGGTTCGCGCCGCGGACCGCACGGGTCGCCAGGTCATGCTGCTGGGTCGTTCCGTCCGCCGCAACGTCAAGATCGCTGAGCGCCTGAAAGAGATGGCGCCGCCGAATCTGCCGACCCTTGGCCGCCGTGATATCGCAGGCGTCAAAGCGCTCGTCGTTTGCACCGGCTCGCAGGCCGAAGAGTTCGCCGTGCTCGGGCGTGCCTCGCGCGGCGAGCATCCCGACCTCAACCTCGGCAATGGCGACACGATCGTTTTCGCATCGCGCCCCGTGCCAGGCAACGAGGGTCCGGTGGAAGAGATGCAGAACATGCTGCGCATGCGCGGCGCGCGCGTGATCACACACCACGACGCTGCGATCCACGTCTCGGGCCATGCCCGTGCCGACGAGATCGTCGACATGATCCGCATGCTGCGCCCCACTAGTGTGATTCCGGTCCACGGTGAGCCACAGATGCTCGAGGCACAGGCTGAGTTGGCGATCCAGAATGGCGTGGCTGCGGACAACGTGCACGTCGGCTCGAACGGCGACGTCATCGAGGTCGACCAGAACGGTCTCCGCCTGGTCGATCAGATCAATGCGATTGCGATTCCCGCTGGCTCGGACGGCCTGCCGCTAGAAGCCGGGGAGCCGGGATGAGCCCGGTGCGGCTCGCGGATCTTGTCGGCTGGTTCGACGAGACGCTCGCTGCCCAGTCGTTCCGCGACTACGGCCCGAATGGGCTCCAGGTCGTGGGCGCCGATCAGGTTGCGCACGTCGCCACCGCTGTCTCCGTTTCGCTGGACGTGATCGAACGCGCCGCGGCCGACAATGCGCAGGTCTTGCTGGTGCACCACGGCCTGTTTTGGGATGGCGCCGATGCGCGGATCGGCCCACTGGAGCGCCGACGTCTCGAGGCGTTGTTTGCCGCCAACCTCTCGCTCGTCGCCTATCACCTGCCGCTCGATGCACACGCGACGCTTGGCAACAATGCGCGCCTCGCCGACCTGCTCGGAGTCACGCAGCGCGCGCCATTCGGCGAGCACCAGGGCGTCATGATCGGCTGTCGCGGCACACTCCCCACGCCAACCACAGCAGCCGCGCTCGCCACCACACTGGGCGGCCTGATCGGATCCACACCATTGGTCTTGCCAGGCGGCGACCACCCCGTGCAGACGGTTGGCATTGTCTCGGGCGGCGCAGCACGAGATATTCGCCAGGCTGCCGCTGCTGGTCTCGATGCGTTCATCACGGGCGAGCCCAGCGAGGATGCCGCGTACTTGGCGGCCGAGCTCGGTGTGCACTTCATCGCTGCGGGACACAACGCCACGGAGACCGTTGGCGTCCAGGCCTTGGCCGAGGCAGCCGCGACACAATTTGGCCTCTCGACGTCGTTTCTCGCCGTCGACAATCCGGTCTAGCAGCAGCCCCGAGCGCTAGTCTCGGCTGCACGATGCACGATGCTGCCACTCCACCCGCGATCTGGGTTCGCCACGGGACGCTGTGGCGCCCATTCGACCGTGTGCTCGTCGCCTCACGCGTGCATGAGTACGCCGGTGGGCTGCTGGAGGTTGGCTGCGCCTCCGAGAGCATTTTCGCCCTCGAGCACAACACGGACAGCGAGTCGCTACTGCTCCTGATCGCCGCACTCGAAATCGGTGTGACGATTCGGCTCGGCACCGCCGATACCCCTTTTGCGGCCGGGTTCGCAACGACACCGATTCGTGCCGCGCACCTCGCGTCACTCGCCCGGCTCGACTCGGTCTGTGTCCCCGTCGCCCCACGCGAAGACTCGGGTCGCAGCCTCGAACGCCTGGCCGCCCACGGCGTGCTCCATACGGCCCTGAGGACCGATGCGGTGCGTGAGCGCACGCGCGAACGCCACGGCCATCAACGGGCGCTGATCACGTCCACCAACGTGGACTGCACGCTTGGACAACTCCACACCGACATCACCGCCTTCCGCGCAGCTGGCGACCTCCTGCGCCCCGACGAGACCATCTTGATCACGGTCCCTCTGGACACGCCGTGGGTTGTCACCGTCGCCCTCGCCGCGGTCGAGCAAGGCATCCCGGTCGCAATCGGCAGGCTCGCAGACATTCCCCTTCTGAAACCGAGTGTCGTCGTCGGCACGGCGGAGGATGCCGACGCCCTGGCCGAGACCACAGCAGGCGGACCAACCCTGTTGACGACGCTCTCTCGCCACCTCGGTCGCAGCCGCACTGCGCCACCTCCGCGCTGCCTGATCGTCGGCGACCATGAGGTGCCAGCGAGCGTCTACTCCCAGCTGCATCTCGGTGGCACAACGGTGCAGCAGCTCGCAGCAGATGCCGATGGTTTTCTGCTGGCCCCGAACGCCGACTGACTGGTTCAACTTCCTAATGGGGTCAGACCCTTTTAGGAAGTCGATCATGAATCTCGGCAGAAGACACCGGCGACTGACTTCCTAAAAGGGTCTGACCCCATTAGGAAGCTGATCCACCATCCGTCGGGTAATCTGAGCCCATGCGGAGTCGTTTGTGCGTCCTTACCATCGCCGTCGCGGCATTTGCTTTGCCTGCACTGGAGTCCGCCGCAGCCAAGCCAAAGCCGCCCAAGCCTGGCTCAACAATGAAGGTCACGTCGACGGCCTACGCGGGCCATCAGCCCACCTTTACGGGCGCCAAGACGCGCCATGGCATCTGTGCGGTTGATCCCGACGTGATTCCACTCGGCACGCGGTTTTATGTGCCCGGCTATGGCAAGTGCCTGGCGGCGGATATTGGTGGCGCCGTCCAAGGAGCCTTCGTCGACGTCTGGGTGAAGACGGAGCGCACCGCGCTGCGCTGGGGCGTCCGCACCGTCACGATCCGCTTCCTCTAGGAGTTCGTTGCGAGAAACTCGCGGAAGGCCGCCTCGTCGAGGATCGTCACGCCCGCCTTCTCCGCCTTGGCCAACTTGGAGCCGGCCTTCTCGCCCGCCACGAGATACGACGTCGCCTTCGAGACGGAACTCGTGGTCTTACCACCCAAGCGTTCGATTGCCGCGTGCGCCTCGTCGCGCGACATCCCTGACAACGTGCCCGTCACCACGAACGTCATCCCTGTCAACGGACCCTCGACCGGCAACTCGTCCGCGCCGAGCGTCAGCGTCACGCCCGCAGCAGCCAGTGCCGCGACCTCGGCCTGACGCTCCGGATCCGCGCACCAAGCGGCGACGGCCTCTGCGATCACCATGCCGACGCCATCGACCTCGGCGATCTCCTCCGCGCCGGCCTCGATCAGCCGTTCCATCGAGCCGAAGGCACGCGTGATGGCCTGGGCCGTCACCAACCCTACGTGTGGGATACCAAGGCCAAACAGCACGTTGCCAAATGGACGTGCCCGCGAAGCGGCGATCGCCTCGACGGTGTTGCGCGCCGAGGTCTCCTGAAAGCCCTCGAGTGGCAGCAGGTCGGCGACCGTCAGCGCGTACAGGTCACTCGAGCGCCGCACCAGCTCGAGTTCGTAGAGGCGCTCGATCAGCTTCTCCCCCACGCCATCGATATCCATCGCGCTGCGAGCAACGAAGTGCTTGATGCCCTCGATGTCGCGACTCGGACAACGCGGGTTGACGCAGAAGTGCTTGGCGTCCTCTTCGTTCTTGACGACGGGCTCGCCACAGGCCGGGCAGTCATCTGGCATGCGGAACACCTGCTCCGCGCCCGTGCGGTCTTCGAGCACGGGGCCAATCACCTGCGGGATCACGTCGCCGGCCCGCTGCACGATCACGGTGTCTCCGACGCGAATGTCCTTGCGGTTGATGTCCTCTTCGTTGTGCAACGTCGCATGCCGCACAACGACACCACCAACCTCGACGGGCTCGAGCTCGGCAAACGGGTTGAGCGCACCCGTGCGTCCGACGTTGATCTCGATGCCGAGCAGTTTCGTGGTGCGCGTCGTGGGCGGAAACTTGAACGCGATCGCCCACCGTGGGTCCCGACCGACGGCACCAAGCGTCGCCTGCAACGCAAGATCATCGACCTTGACGACCGCGCCGTCGATGTCGTAGTCCAGGCTCTCGCGGTCGCGCAGGATCGCATGACACGCCTCGCGGACCGCCTCGATCCCAACCATCCGCTGGATGCGGGGATTGACCGGAAAGCCACGTTTACTGAGCCACGTCAACGCCTCGGACTGCGACGCGAACACGATCCCTTCCAGCGCACCGATCGCATAGCTCCAAAACGACAATGGACGCTCGGCCGTGATCGCGGAATCGAGCTGTCGCAGCGACCCAGCCGCCGTATTGCGCGGATTCATATACACCGGCAGGCCAGCGTCGAGACGCTCTTCGTTGAGTCGTCGAAAGGCCTCAAGCGGGATGTAACACTCGCCGCGTACCTCGATCAGCGCAGGCGGATTGGGATCATCGATCGAGAGTGGGATTGCCCGAATCGTGCGGACGTTCGCCGTCACGTCCTCGCCCGCCTCGCCGTTGCCACGTGTCACCGCTCGCTCGAGCAGGCCGTCCCGATACACCAACGACAGCGCCAGGCCATCGATCTTTGGCTCCACGACGAAGGCCGGCTCCTCTGTCTCACCCGTCTCGCCCAGCAGCTTTTGCAGGCGGACATCCCAGGCGATCAACTCGTCGTCGTCGCGCGCATTGGCAAGCGACAACATCGGCAGCAGATGGCGCACCTCACTAAAGCCGCCAGAGACGCCGCCCGCGACGCGCTGCGTCGGCGAATCGGGCTCGATCAATTCTGGCTGCGCGGCCTCGAGTGTACGTAACTCGCGCAACGCCGCGTCGTACGTGGCGTCGTCGACGACAGGGGCGTCGTCGAGGTAGTAGGCGCGATCCCAGGCCCGCAACTGGGTGCGGAGTTCGGCGGCTCGGGCGGCGCTCATACCATCAACACTCGCAGCAGCTCGGCTGGATCGTCGACGATCTCGAGCGGACTCTCAGCGGCCAGGGCGTCGCGGTCGAAGACGCCCCAGGTGACCCCAATCGCATCGCACCCGGCTGCGTGGGCAGCCTGGAGATCGAACGGCGAGTCGCCGATGTAGACCGTCTCGGCTGGCGTGGCTCCGAGCCGTTCCATCGCGACCTGTAGCGGCTCCGGGTGCGGCTTGTGCCGCGTGGAATCTTCGATCGTGATCACCACGTCCCAGACGATCGGCGGCGGCAGCGCCTTCCAGGCAAGGTCCACAGCGTCCAGCATCTTGGACGTGACGATGCCGAGGCGGGCGCCTTCGCGTTCGAGCTCGAGAATCAACTCGTCCATGCCGTCGTAGCGTTGGATCAGGCGAGCCGTGTTGGCGTGGTTCCACGTGCGGTAACTGTGAAACAGCTCGTTGGCGTTGTCGGCGCTGAACTTCTCCATCTGCTCGAGCAGCGGTGTACCGATCCCGGCCATCAACTCCTCGTCGGTCATCGCCACGCCTAATACCTCGCGCAGCGCGTGCTCGTGCGAGGCGCGGATCAACTCGACGGTATCGAGCACCGTGCCATCAAGATCGAACAGAACTACGGGCCAGCGAAGCGTGTGCACAGGCGAAACGGTATCGCGCCCGTCCGTGGGCGCGCATGCCGCGAAAAACGTGTGTAGTTCTCTCTACGCTTCTCTGATGCCCTCCTCGTCGCTTACTTCGCTGCAGCGCCAGATCTATTGGTCTGCCCCATCGCCACTGATCGAGCGCGGGCGTCGCCGAACAGCGTTCGGGCTCCTGCTGATCCTGGGGTGCGAGCGCCTGCTGCGCGAGGGACGCCTCCATGGCCCCCAGGCGCGTCTGGCCGCCGCTCAGATCCAGGCGGCCCGCCTGCTCGCCGTGCCCGTCACGGGCGCGCGCTGGAAGACGCGACGCGGAGACGTCTTGCGCCGAGACGGTGACGACCTCGCCGCCGCACTCGCCACGAAGGCCGCTGGCCTCGAGGCCTCCCCAGCCGGCTCACTGATTGCCGCCTGCGACCTGCTCGAAGAGGTGATCGAATGGCTCGCTGCCGGCGAGTTGCGTGGCGCCGCGGCCCCGGCTGCGATCGACCGATTACGCGTGGCCCAGGTCTTGCTTCGCGAGCACCAGTTCGATGAAACGGACCACGACGACCCCGAACTACCCGCTCACCACGAACTCGTCCTCGAAGAACAGTCGTCGACGCCGACTGCGTGGGTCGACGAGGACTAGTCGAGCAGACCCTCGAGGCCCGTCACGAGCGTTCCGCTCGCGGGGTGCTCCCAGTCGACGTGGAGCGCAGTGATTGCGACGTAACCATCCGCAATCGCCTCAAAATCTGTCCCCGGCGCGCGGTGATAGTCCGCGTCACCTGCGTAGAGACGAAAGCGCTGCTTGCCGCCACGTTCCTCGGCGAGTTCGATCTGGTCGGCCCAGATTCGGCGGCCAAGCTTGCAGACGCGTAGGCCCTGCGGTGGGCCGGTCGGACAGTTGAGATTGACGAGCATGTCATTGCCAAACGTGCCCGCAGCAAGCAGCGTGGCAAGGCGAGGCACGATCCGCTCGGCCGTCGCAAACTCGTAGTCGCCATCGCGCGTGTGATGCAGCTCGCCACCGGTCGACTGCTGCGAGATCGCGAGCCCGGGATAGCCGAGCAGAATCCCCTCCATCGCTGCGGCGACGGTACCCGAGTAGGTGACGTCATCGCCAAGGTTGAGACCAAGGTTGGCCCCCGCAACGACAAGATCGAAGGACGAGCCAGGCTCGCGCGCCTCGGCAAAGCGCACGCAGTCGACCGGTGTACCGCCAACGGCAAAGGCCTGGGCCGCACCCGGCACCTCGCGCTCCTCGACCTCGAGCGTGCCGCGGATCGTGATGCCACGAGCAACTGCACTCTGATTCGTCGCGGGCGCAACGACCAGCACCTCCGCGACCGTACTCAGCGCACGCGCAATCGCGTGGAGCCCCGGCGAGTCGATGCCGTCGTCGTTCGTCAGGAGCACACGCATGCGACTTGCAGGTTACCCGTCCCCCTATGCTGCCCGCGTGAGTGCAGGAGAAACTATGAGTGGTTTCACTCGCTCTGAGCGCGTGCAGTTCAGCCTGATTGGCCTGGTCGCGGTGGCGGCAATTGGGCTCGAGGTTACGCATGCCAACTCGGTGCTGATCTTTGTCGTGGCGGGCCTTGCCGTGGCGGGCATGGCGCACATCCTCGGCGTCGCGACGGAGCAGGCCGGTGAGGCATCCGGCCCGCGGATCTCCGCCCTACTCAACGCGACCTTCGGCAATGCCGCCGAACTGATCATCGTCGTGCTCGCGATTCGCCAAGGTGGCGAACTCATCGACGTCGCGCGCTACTCAATTATCGGTTCGGTGATGGGCAACATCCTGCTGATCCTCGGCGCCTCGCTGCTCGTCTCTGGCATTCGCCATGGCCGCCAGAGCTTTAACGCCGTGATCAGCGGCGTCAACGGCACGATGCTGCTCTTGGCGACTGCTGCACTCGCCTTGCCGACGCTGTTTACGATCGTCTTGCCAGCCGAGACGAGCGGCGCAGTCAGCATCTCACACGGGGTGGCAATCGTGATGGCCGTGTTGTACGGCCTGTACCTCCTGCACGCCTTCCGTTCCCCCGACGAATCGGCCGCCGCTCACGGGAACGCACACTGGTCTCCACGCTTATCGATCATCGTGCTGGTCGCATCCGCCGCGGTCACCGGCCTCTTATCCGAATTTCTCGTCACGGCGATCGAGCCAACCATCAAGGCCACGGGTATCTCGGCAGTGTTCGTCGGCCTGATCATCGTGCCACTCGTCGGCAATATCGCCGAGCATTTTGCCGCCATCAAGATTGCCGCCAAGGGCGACCTCGATTTTGCGATGGGCATCGCCTTCAACTCGGCGCTCCAGGTCGCGCTAGCCGTGACGGCCGTCGCCGTTGCTGCGGGCTTCATTTTTGGTCACGAGTTGACGCTCTCGTTTGGTGCACTCGAGATGGCGGTGCTGATTGCCGCGGCAATCCTCGCGGCCTTTATCGCCACCAACGGCCATGCGACGTGGCTTGAGGGTGCCGAGCTGATCGCGATCTACGTGATCGCGGCGCTCGCCTTCTGGTACGTCTAGCCGCTCGCTAGCGCCGGGGATCTGATCCCGAGCCGCTGACGTAGTCGACATGCACGAGGCAGAGCGCGTGGGCGGGTGCCGTCCAGCCTGCCTCCGACCGCAGCGCGCCCGTCAGAAGCGAGGGAAACAGCTCTGGGGCGTTGCCTCGGTCGCCGCGCGCCGTCACGATCATCGTGCCCACCAGCGTGCGCACCATGTGGCGTAGAAACGCGTTGGCCGTAATCTCAAAGCGAATCCCGGTCTCCGTGTCGAGCCACCGCGCCGTCTGCACCGTGCGCACAAACGTCTTGTGCTCGGTCTCCGCGGGTGTGAAAGCACGAAAGTCGTGCTCGCCAACGATCGTCGCCGCCAACGTGTCGAGGACCGCGCGGTCCAACTCACGAGGCTCGTGCAGTTCGCGGCGACACTGCAGCGGGTCGCGCAGTTGCCCGAGCCGCACGTCGTACGTATACGAGCGGCTACGTGCCGAGAAGCGCGCACTAAAGTCGGCCGGCACCTCCTCGGCGGTGGTGACGACGATGTCGGTTGGCAGGATGTCGTTGAGTGCACGCGGCAGCGCAGCCGTCGGCGGACCACCCTGCCGCAAGACGCTCACAACCTGCCCCGTCGCGTGCACCCCCGCATCGGTGCGCCCAGCCACCACGACGTCGCCCCGGGCATCGTGAAGGCGGTCGATCGCACGCGTCAGTTCGCGTTCGATCGTGCGCGCGTGTGGCTGCTGCGCCCAGCCATTGAACCCCGTGCCGTCGTAGGCCACCTGCAGGCGCGTATTGATCACAGGATGGGATCGATGCGGTCCAGGAGCTGGGCCGCACCACCGCCCCGCGCCACGATGATC
>CAMAWJ010000037.1 GCA_945861955.1 Bifidobacterium breve | reverse complement strand
TCGCGGTGGGACAGGCTCGGGGAGCCGTGTTGACGATGGCTGGTCTGCGCTACATCCCCGTTGCTGAGTACAGCGTCTCGCAGATCAAGACCGCAGTTTGTGGCTACGGACGAGCCGACAAGAAGCAGGTTCAGACGATGGTTGGGGCTGTCTTAGGACTGCCCAAGCCACCAACGCCCGACCACGCGGCAGATGCCCTTGCCGCCGCCATCTGCCATGCCTCGACGAGTCCGCTTCAGGCCTCCCTCAAGCGAGCGGGACTCAAAGCATGATCGCGCACGTGGCAGGAACAGTCACGAGCCGCGATGGAGAGATCCTCGTCGTTGACGTTGGTGGGGTTGGTTATGAGGTGACAGCCACTCTGACTGCCCTGTCTCGTTGCGAACCGGGGATGACGGTGACGGTGCCGACGTACCTCCATGTGCGCGAAGACGCGATGCTGTTGTTCGGCTTCTCGAACGACGCGGAGCGGCGCATTTTCCGACTCCTGCTGGGGGTCAACGGTGTCGGACCGAAGTTGGCGCTCGCGATCGTCTCCGCACAAGATCCCGATCGCATCGAGAGTGCGGTGTTGCTTGGTGACGTCGCGTTGCTCTCGAGCGTCAGTGGCGTTGGGAAAAAGACCGCCGAGCGGATCTGTCTCGATCTCAAAGACAAGATTGCTGGTGCTGGTGGCGGGGCAGCGAGCGCAGGCTCTAAGGCGCCTGTTGCGGCCGATCCGCACCGCGAAGCGCGCGACGCTCTCGTCGCCCTCGGCTACTCGGTGATCGACGCCGAAGCGGCACTCGTTGGGTGTGAAGGCTCGACAGGCGAGCGCGTCAAGGCAGGACTCGCGGCGCTTTCTGGTGGACGCCCATGACCGACGACACACGTCTGATTGCCGGCGAAGAAGAGCCGGAGGATCAGGAAAACGACGGCTCCCTCCGTCCGCAGAGACTGGGCGACTTCGTGGGGCAGGAGCACGCAGTCCGTCAGTTGGAGACGTTCGTTGCCGCTGCTCGTGGCCGTGGCGAAGCGTGCGATCACGTCCTGCTCGCCGGGCCGCCTGGGTTGGGCAAGACCAGCCTCGCATTTATCGTCGCGGCCGAGATGGACAGCCGGATCCATACGATTTCGGGCCCCGCCTTGGAGCGCAAGGGCGACATCGCGTCGATCCTGACCGCACTCGAACCGCGCGACGTCCTCTTTATCGATGAGGTCCATCGGCTGCCACGCGCGATCGAGGAGCTGCTGTACCCCGCGATGGAGGATCGAGCGATCGACATCGTGATCGGGCAAGGGCCAGGTGCGCGAACGCTGCGACTCGACCTCGCGCCGTTCACCCTCGTGGGAGCCACCACGCGTGCCGGATTGTTGACCACCCCGATGCGTGATCGCTTCGGGATCTCGCTTCGACTCGAGCACTACACGCCCGACGAATTACTGTTGATCATTCGCCGGTCGGCGGGGATCCTAGATGTAACGATCGACGATGAGGCCGCGCAGGAGATCGCTCGGCGATCGCGTGGTACGCCACGCATCGCAAATCGCATCCTTCGCCGTGTGCGCGACGTCGCTCAGGTTCGCCAGTGGGCGACGGTAGATCGCGAAGGCGCGCTGGCAGCACTCGACCTGCTCGGTGTTGACGAAGATGGGCTTGACCGTGCCGACCGCGAGTACATGCGGACAATCGCTGAGCGTTTTGCAGGTGGTCCCGTCGGCCTTTCGACATTGGCAGTGGCGCTCGGCGAGGATGCCGGGACGCTCGAGGACGTCTACGAGCCGTATCTCATTCAGCAGGGCCTGATTCAACGCACGGCTCGAGGCCGAGTGTTGACAGCACGGGGTCGCGAGTTGGCTGGCATGCCGAACGATCCAGGCATGCCCTCGCTCTTGGACTAACGCGTGCGACTTTCTGAACTCGATTACGAACTGCCTGAGGAGCTGATCGCGCAGGCGCCATTGGAGCCTCGCGATGCAAGCCGGCTGTTGGTTGTCGACCGCGCTACGGCAACGCTCGAGGATGCAGTTTTTTCGGATCTGCCGGACCTGCTGCGTGCCGACGACCTCATCGTGCTCAACTCGACGAGGGTACGTGCGGCGCGCTTGTCGGTGAAGCGTCCGACCGGTGGTGCCGCTGAGGTGCTGCTCCTTGAACCGCAGGGCGATGTCTGGCTGGCACTCGTGCGACCAGCCCGAAAATTGAAACCAGGAGCGCGACTCGCAGGGACGGGGCTCGAGGTCGAGATCGTCGAGGTCGGCGAGGCGGGGGAGGCGATTGTGCGCCTCCATGCTGAGGGGTCGATCGATGCTGCGATTGAGCAGGCGGGTGTGATGCCGCTCCCGCCCTACATCCGAGCCACTGTCGACGATGCGGAGCGGTACCAGACGGTCTATGCGCGCACGATCGGTTCGGCCGCAGCACCGACTGCAGGCCTCCATTTTACGCCCGCTCTGCTCGAGCGAGTCCGTGCTACCTGCGAGGTGGTAGACGTTGATCTTCACGTTGGGCTCGACACCTTTCAGCCCGTCACCGTCGACAGTCTCGAGCAGCATGAGATGCATTCCGAGTGGTACTCCGTCGACCCCTCGGTCCGTCGATCAATCGCCAGCGCGGTGACTGAGGAGCGACGCGTCGTGGCCATCGGAACCACGACGACGCGCGTGTTGGAGACGATCGCCGATCCGCTCGCGCCGGACGCGGGGAGGACGTCGATCCTTCTGCAACCCGGGGTGCCATTTCGCACGGTTGGAGCGCTCGTGACGAACTTTCATCTGCCTCGCTCGACGTTGCTTGCACTCGTGATGGGTCTGGCGGGGGAGTCACTGATCCGGGACGCGTACGCTCATGCCGTGAACAACCGGTACCGCTTCTACTCATTCGGCGATGCGATGGTGATTCTGTGAGCACACCCGGGGACTTCAGTATTCAGGCGACGGATGGCAAGGCGCGGGCGGCGACGCTCGTAACCGCCCATGGCGCAATCCAGACTCCTGTCTTTATGCCGGTCGGCACGCTCGGCACCGTCAAAGGTGTCGATCCTGACGAGCTGAAGACGATTGGCACGCAGATCCTGCTGGGCAATACCTATCACCTGCACCTCAAGCCAGGCGAAGACCTCGTCGCGGAATTGGGTGGCCTGCATCGCTTCATGGCATGGGACGGCCCGATCCTGACCGATTCGGGCGGTTTTCAAATCTTCTCGCTCGCTGACACGCGCACGATTGACGACGATGGCGTCAGTTTCCGCAGCGTCTACGACGGAAATTACGTGCGCCTGCGCCCAGAGGATGCGATGGCTATTCAGGCTGCGCTTGGTTCTGATATCGCAATGTGCCTCGACGAGGTACCGAAGCCCGACGCTCCTCTGGCAGAACTGGCGGCAGCGGTGGAGCGGACGTCGCGCTGGGCGGCCCGCTGCAAGGCGACGACTCCCGCCCCGAGCCAGTTGCGTTTCGGCATCGTGCAGGGGGGTGTCGAGCCAGCCCTGCGCGAGCGCAGTGCGAGCGACCTCTTGGAGATTGGTTTTGATGGCTACGCGATCGGTGGCCTGGCTGTCGGCGAGGAGCGCGAGGCAACCTTCCGCATCACCGATAGCACTGCTGACTTGTTGCCAGTCGACCGGCCCCGCTACTTCATGGGCATTGGCGACCCGGAGGGGATCCTGCGCGTGATTGCTGCGGGCGTCGACATGTTCGATTGCGTGCTGCCGACGCGGCTGGGGCGAACCGGTGCAGCGATGACGTCGAATGGACGCCTAAACATGCGCAACGCCGCCTTTGCCCGCGACCCAGATCCGCTCGATCCGCGCTGTGAATGCCCGACCTGCCTACGCTTCTCGCGCGCCTACATTCGCCACTTGGTGATGCAAAAAGAGCTACTCGGCATGCGCCTGCTGTCGGTTCATAACATGGCCTTCCTGCTAGCCTTGTGCGCAGCCGCACGGGAGGCAATTATCGAACAACGGTTCGATGCCTTTCTCGCGACGTCCCTTGAACGACTAACGACCGGAGTTGACTGATCATGCAGACCTACCTCCTGCTGTTTGTGGCAATGGCGGCGATCTTCTACTTCCTGATCCTGCGACCTCAGCAGCGGGCGAAGCGTGCAAAGGCCGAGCTGATGAGTGCACTCACCGAAGGCAGTGAAATCCTGACCGTTGGTGGTATCTATGGCACTGTGGTCAAGCTGCGAGACGAGGACATGGATCTTGAGATCGCCGAGGGTGTCGTGATGCGCATCGATCGCCGCGCGCTCGCAACGGTAATCCCGGTCGCTACGGACGACGACGACGAGGACGAAGACGACGATCTCGACGATGATGCGTCGGTGAACGAAGATCATGACGACGACAGCGATATCGACGAGATGCGAGCAGCAGGGGACCGCCCGGCCTAACCCATGTTGCGTCGCGGAACTGTACTGATACTCGTAGCGCTGCTCGCGCTGCTCATAGCCACGGGTGCGTTGTCGTACCTGCGAGCACCCGTTTTGGGGCTCGACCTTCAAGGTGGCGCCGAGGTGACGCTCGAAGCGCAGCCGGAAAAGGGTCAGACGGTAACGGAAGAGCAGATGAATGCGGCCGTGCAGATCTTGCGCACACGCGTCGACGCAATCGGTGTGTCGGAGCCGCAGATCCAGCTCGAGCAAGGCAACCGTATTTCGATCGCCGTGGCGGGAGAGAACGACCCGGCGCGCGTCTTTGCGCTCGTGGGTTCGACGGGGCAGCTGTACTTCATCGATCTTGAGGAGGGGCTCACAGAGGGCGTCTCGCGCTCGTTTGTTGCGGGTGCGGGCATCGTGCCGAAGACCACGCTGTACGACCTGTTGGAGTCCGCTCCCAAGAAGTTGCAGTCGGGCGAGCAGAGCGTGCTTTACGCCTTCAAGAAGAGCGATACCGCAGAACCGCTTAATCCAAATGGCGCCGTTGACATGCCACAGCTGCTCCTGCAGCTAGGCGTCTCGACGCTCCCGAGCGACGTCGTTGTCTACGGCGTGCCCGCCGAGCACCTCGCAGTCAAGTGCTCGAATCAGTCGCCCGCCGGGTGTCCTCCCAACATCACGCCGGTTCCAACGTCGGCCAAGGAAAAGTTCTTCTGGTACATGTTCGACCTTCCGCCGGTTGATCAGCGCCTGACGGGTGACGATCTCGACAGCGCAAAGGCCGACATCGATACAACGACGGGACAGCCCGTCGTACTGATGGACTTCAACGAGCGAGGCGCGGAGCTGTTTGGTGACATCACGAAGCAGCTCGCCGATCGTGGCCGTTCCGAATGGAGCGCGGCCGGAGCGCAGGCTGGTCAGGAAAGTGGCTACTTTCAGCGCTTCTCGATCATCCTGGACGGCGAACTCGAGACGTACCCAACGATCGATTTCGCTGCGAACCCCGATGGCATTCAGGGCGGCTCAGCGCAGATCACGGGCCTCGCGTCTCAGCAAGAGGCGAACGACATCGCGCTCGTGTTGCAGTCGGGCTCGCTCCCGGTTCGGTTCGTAGCGCTCTCTTCGAGCCAGGTCTCGGCAACGCTCGGCGAGACGTCGCTTAAGCAGGGACTGATCGCCGGTGGCATCGGGTTGCTGCTGATGATGCTCTATCTGATCGTGTTCTACCGCGTGCTTGGCGTGATCGCCGCGGTTGCGCTGATCATCTTTGCCGCGCTCTTCTACGGCGTGATTCTTGCGATCCCCGTCACGATGACGCTGCCTGGCATCGCGGGCATGATCCTCACCATCGGTGTGGCGGCGGATGCCAACATTGTTGTGTTCGAACGCATCAGGGAAGAGTTCCGTGCGGGCAAGACGCTGAAGGCGTCGATCTCCGCCGGCTACTCGCGCGGTTTCCGCACGATTCTGGACGCAAATACCGTTACGTTGATCACTGCTGGCGTACTTTTCGTCGCGTCGCAGTCCAGCGTCAAGGGCTTCGCCCTCCTGCTCGCGATCGGCGTGCTGGTCTCGATGTTCACCTCAGTGGTCGCGACGCGCGCCATTCTCAACGTGCTCTCCAACTTCTCGTGGTTCAACAATCCGCGGGTGATTGGTGCCGAGGCCAAGCCGGTTCGTTGGCGGTTCGACTTCGCAGGCCGCAAGCGCTTGTTCTTCGCGATCGCTGGCGTGATGATCGCGATCTGCATTGCTGCTGTCGGGATTCGAGGTCTCAACATGGGCCTCGACTTCACGGGCGGCACGCGGATGGCCGTCGTCACGACGAAGCCAGCCACGGTCGAGGAGATGCGGACGCTACTTGTGCAGGTTGACTCCCAGTTGGGTGGGGCCGTGATTCGCGGTGAGGGCAGCACAGCCGGCTCGACGTATACGACGTTCCAGATCGATGCCAAGGAGATTTCGCCGGAAAAGGTCCAGACCGTCCAGCAGACCGTGAATCAGCAGTACGGACTCGCCGAGCAAATCGACGTGCGAACTGTCTCTGCATCGTTTGGTAGCGAGATCTTGCGCGGCGCATTGTTGGCCCTGCTGTTTTCGATTCTGCTGATCATCATCTACATGGCGTTCCGTTTCGACTGGAAGTTCGCGATGCCGATGATCGTTGCCCTCCTGCACGACCTCGTGATTGCGGTCGGTATCTATGCGATCAGCGGCCGCGAGGTGACAAGCGCGACGATTGCGGCGTTGCTGACCATCCTGGGTTACTCGCTGTACGACACGATCATCGTCTTCGACCGCGTGCGTGAGAACGAGAAGACGCTGCTTCGGCAGACGTACGACCAGATCGTCAACATTTCGCTGTGGGAGACGGTGACCCGCTCGCTCAACACATCCCTCTCGACCTTGCTTCCGATCCTTGCGCTGTTTTTCTTCGGTGGTGCCACGCTGCAGGACTTCGCCTTCGCGCTGATCATCGGCATCGCCTCTGGTGCCTACTCCTCGTTCTTCATTGCAGCACCACTCCTGAGCGTGCTCAAGAGCCGTGAGCCGGTGTATCAGAGCCGCAAGGGCTCAGATGAATTGCCGGCCTTCATGCTTGGCAAGCAAGGTGTTCCGGTACCAGCAGTTGCTGCGGTTGCGGTTGGCAATGCTGGTGCAGCCAGCGACACCACGGTCGCCACGGACGACGTCTCGGTCGCACCGGACGAGGATTCCAGTCGTGCTCCTGACCCTGCTGCCACCGGTTCGACAAATGCTGGGCCTGATGACGCAGCAATTGAAGCCGCGCGCAAGCGCCGCGTTGATCGCCGCGGCAAGCGCGGGCGTTCGTAGTCCGCGTCCGAGTCTGCGCCTAGCCTGACGTCATGTCGTCGGGAAAACGCCTAATTATCCCGCCATGTGCCACGGTGGATTCGCAACGGCTGGTGGAATCCGTCGGAATCTCGCGCGTGCTGGCCGACGCCCTCGTGCGACGAGGCTGGACAGATCCTGCGGCGGTCACCGATTTTCTCGAGCTTGAGGGCTCACTGCACGATCCGTTGCTGCTTGGGGATGCGTCAGTGGCGATCCCGTTGTTGCAGACGGCAATCGCAGATCGGGCCCAGATCGTGGTTCATGGCGACTACGACGCCGACGGCGTCTGCTCGACAGCGTTGCTCTGCGAGGGGCTCGCGGCGCTGGGGGCGACCGTGCGGCCGTTTATCCCGAGTCGCTTTGATGAGGGGTATGGGCTCGCAGTCGAGACCGTTGAGCGCCTCCATGCCGAGGGGGCTCAACTGATCGTGACGGTCGACTGCGGGATCACAGCGGTCGAGGCTGCGGAGCGTGCGGCGGCGCTCGGTGTGACGTTGATCATCACTGATCATCACCGGCAGGCCGACTCCCTCCCGACCTGTCCGATTGTCGCGCCAGCGCTACGCGACCAGTACCCATTTGCTGCACTGTGTGGAGCAGGCACTGCCTACAAGCTGTTGGAGGGCCTCGTTGCTGCCTGTCAGGCCGATCCTGCGATTCTCGACGGTGTCGTCGATCTGGTCGCGATCGCGACGATTGCCGATCTGGTGCCCCTGATTGACGAGAATCGGTCCCTGGCTCGCCGCGGTCTTCGTCGGATTGGTGAGGGCAAGCGGCTTGGACTGGAGGCGTTGCTGAAGGTGGCAAAGGTCGATAAGCGCGTGATTGACGCTGGCGCGATTGGCTTTCGCGTTGGCCCGCGACTCAACGCGGCTGGTCGACTGGAACACGCCGACGCCGCGTTGCGTTTGATGATGACGCAAGATCCGCGCGAGGCGCACGAGTTGGCAGAGCAGTTGGATAGCCTCAACCGTCGGCGGCGAGCGATCGAGGACCGCATCCTGCGCGAGGCCATTGACGTGTATGAGGCCTCACCACAGTCGCGCCAAGATGCCCTCGGTATCGTGCTCGCCTCGGACGGTTGGCATGCGGGCGTCGTTGGCATTGTCGCCTCGAGGGTTGTTGAGCGCCTGCGTCGTCCCGTGGTCCTCGTCGCGCTGGACGGCGAGCAAGGGCAGGGCTCAGGTCGGAGCATTGAGGTGTTTGATCTCCACGCCGCGCTGGCGGTCTGCGATCCGTATCTCGAGCGCTGGGGCGGGCACAGAGCCGCCGCAGGCGTCTCGGTTCGCACCGATCAGGTCGATGCGTTTGCTGAGGCCTTTGCCGCGCATGCAACGGCAACGCTCCAGGGAGCCGATCTGCGCGCCACCGAACGGATCGATGCCGTCATCTCGCTGACCGATGTCACCATCGAGGTCGCGACGGATCTGGCGCGACTCGATCCCGTTGGGATGGGAAACCCAGCAGTCACGGTGATGATTCCCGCTGCGGAGTTGACGGATGTGCGTCGGATCGGCGCGGAGGGCAAACACGTCGATATGCGCGTCCGCACGGCGGCCGGCTCGTGTCGTGCGGTCGCGTGGAGCAGTGGTGATCGCTTTGACGAACTCGCGAGTGGCGCGCGGATGGATGTGGCGGCCCGCGTGGAGCGTTCGGTCTGGCAGGGCGCCGAACGAGTCGAGCTGATCACGCGCACGGTGCAGCCTCTCCCGGCGGAACTCCCGGTGCCGCTCGGGCTCTGCCTCACTCCCTGCGATCAGACCTGTCAGTTGCTGCGGGAATCGCCATTAGAGGAGCAGCAGTGTCTGGCTGAGGGTGTCGCGATCGAGGCGATGCGCGATGCGCGCGATGGTGGCGCGATTGCCGAACTGACGCGATTAGCCGCTGCGGGTGGGGGCGTGCTGATCGTGGTGGCGGACGTCTCCCGTCGGCGCAGCATGCTGTCAGCCGCGCTTCACCCTGAGCGGTTTGAGTTGAGCGGAGCACTGCTGTTCTCTCGGCTCTGCTCGGAGGCTGCAGTCACCGAACGGTCGCAGCGTCTCCTTGAGGGATCGTGGCTCGCCTTGATCGATCACGACACGTTGACGGCCCATCCCGAGCTCGCATTGCAGTTTCTTGACGCGGTGTTGCTCGATCCTCCACGCGGTGCCTGGCTTGCTCCAGCGGGTCCCAGCTGGGTGCGGGTTGATGGAGCGGCAGAGCAACGCTTCGCTGCCAGCGTCTACGGTGCTTCGCCTTAGGCTCAAGCCATCAACTGCGTGGCGTAGATGGCAAGGAGGACACCACAACCGCGCGGATGTCATGTCCTCCCTGGATCGCGAAGGGGAACAGCTAATGCCACGCCGAGACGACCTCAAGAAGATCGCCGTCATCGGCTCTGGCCCGATTGTGATCGGCCAGGCCTGCGAGTTTGACTACTCGGGCGTGCAGGCCTTGCGCGTGCTGCGCGAGGAGGGGTACGAGACGGTTCTGATCAACTCGAACCCGGCGACGATCATGACCGATCCGGGCTGGGCCGATCGTACGTACATCGAGCCGCTCGACCTCGAGGGCATCGCCGGCGTCTTGCGCTCCGAGCGCCCCGACGCGTTGCTGCCGACCCTGGGTGGCCAGACGGCACTCAATGCGGCGCTGGACCTACAGGCCGCGGGTGTCTTGGACGAGCGTGGTATCGAGCTGAGTGGCGCGTCGATCGACGCGATTCGCACGGCTGAGGACCGCGAGCTGTTTGCGCAGACGATGGCGCGTGTTGGCCTGCGCACGGCGAAGGGCAAGACCGTTACGAATGTCGAGCAGGCCGTCGAACTCGTCGAGAACGGCGCGCTGCGGCTGCCGATGGTGATTCGCCCGGCCTTCACGCTCGGTGGCGAGGGTGGTGGCTTTGCCTCGACGATGGAGGAGCTGCGCAATCACGTCAGTCGTGGTTGCTCGGCGTCGCCGATCTCGCAGGTGCTAGTCGAGGAGTCCGTTAAGGGCTGGGGCGAGTTCGAGCTGGAGGTGATTCGCGACAAGAACGACAACGTCGTGATCGTCTGCTCGATCGAAAACCTCGACGCGATGGGTGTCCACACGGGCGATTCCGTCTGCGTGGCGCCCGCCATGACGCTCTCGGATCGCGAGTTTCAGAGCCTCCGCGACGCGGCCGCAACGGT
>CAMAWJ010000036.1 GCA_945861955.1 Bifidobacterium breve | reverse complement strand
AGCGACTCACGCGTGACGATCCATGACCACGAAAAGGCGCTCCCGACAGCGGTCAGCAACGGCTCGCGTTGGACGCCCGCCGAAACCTGCTGGAAGGTAAAGCCCAGCAGCCAGCGCCCGTCGACCGACTCCGGACGCACAGGCGTGAGCGTCTCCGTGGTGTCGCCGCGGCGAACGGTCAACGTGATCGGGCCACCGTTGGTGCCCTGCACCTGCTCGGACACCTTCTGCCAGTCACCACTGACGTTGATGCCATTGACCGCGAGGATCCGATCACCCGTTTGCAGGCCCGCGGCGGCAGCAGGCTTGCCGGAGACGTTGGCGACGTTCGTCGTTGGCTTCTGAATTGGAACGCCATGCCAGAAGAAAACCGTAAAGATCGCGATGGCGGCGATCACATTCGCACCAGGGCCGGCCAGAATGATCGCGATGCGACGCCAGACTGCCAGCCGCCAATACGCGCGCCGGTCGAGGTCGTCGCGCAGACGCGTGAGGTTCTTCTTGGTCTCCTGGTACGTCTTCGGATGCAAGAGGTCCTGGTCGGCATCGAGTGCAAGCAGCGCGCGATCGGCTGTCGCCTGGCCGTCAGCGTCGAGCATGATCGCGCCCTTCAATTGGGCGACGGCTGGGCCGAGGATGTCGCGCTGGCCTTCGGGACGACGCAGTTGGATCTCTTCGAGGGCGTCGTGGCAGACCATCACATCGTCGGCCTGCGGGCGGTTCATACCGACAATTCGCACGTAGCCGCCGAGCGGAATCGCACCGAGGCCGAACTCCGTCTCGCCGCGCGTGAAGGAGAGCACGACGGGTGGAAAACCGACGAGAAAGCGCGTCGCCTTGGCACCGACGAGGCGTGCCACGACGAAGTGACCGAGCTCGTGAATCAGGATCAGCAGCAGCAGTCCGATGATCACGTAGGCCCAGCTCATGCGCGAGCCTCCGAGAGTCGGCTAGCAACTGCGGCGCGCGCTGCCAGATCGGCGTCCACCACCGTCTCGAACGAGTCGAGCGCTACCGGCGCGACAGCATCGAGAGCGTGCGCCACGAGCGCCTCGATCTCGAGGAAACCAGTCCCCCCTGTCAGAAATGCTGCCACTGCACTTTCATTCGCAGCGTTGAGCACTGCTGGCGCTGTACCGCCTGCCTCGCCCGCCTCAATTGCCAAGCGCAGGCAGCCGAAGGTCTCGAGATCGGGTGGTTCGAAGTCGAGCGAGAAGGCCTCGGTCCACTCGAGCGGACGGGCCGGTACGGCTTCGCGGCGCGGGTAGGTGAGGGCGTACGAGATTGGCACCCGCATGTCGGGGTGACCAAGATGCGCAATCAGTGCACCATCGCGCAGGCGCGCCATGCCGTGCACGATCGACTGTGGGTGAACGACAACTTCGATCGCCGAGTACGGGAGATCGAAGAGCATGTGCGCCTCGATCACCTCCAAGCCCTTGTTCATCAACGTGGCCGAGTCGATCGTGATCTTGGCGCCCATCGTCCACGTCGGATGTGCCAACGCCTGCTCGACGGTGATGTTCGCGAGCTCCGCGCGCGTGCGACCACGAAACGGACCGCCCGAGGCGGTGATTACGAGCGATGCGACCTGCTCGCGTGGCACATCGCCGAGGCACTGCTGGAGCGCGGAGTGCTCGGAGTCGACCGGCAAAATCAGTCCGCCGCCTCGGCGGGCCGCCGCCAGCACGAGCTCGCCACCCGCGACGAGACTCTCCTTGTTGGCGAGCGCGAGATCAAGGCCGGCGTTCAGCGTCGTCAGGCTCGCCTCGAGCCCAGCCGCACCCACCACGGCATTGAGGACGAGATCGGCGCCACTCTCGGTGACGAGTGCGGCGAGCGCGCCTGGTCCACTCTGAACGGGCCGACCAAGCTCGGCCGCAGCCTGCGCCGCCGCGGCTGGGTCGGTCAGTGCCAGGTACTCGGCTCCCGTCGCCCGTGCCGCCGCCACGAGCCCCGCAACATTCGAACCGGCAGCAAGCGCGACGACCTCAAGCTCCGCCTGCGCGGCTGCAACCTCCAACGCCTGCATGCCAATCGAACCGGTCGCTCCAAGGATGGCCAGACGTTTCATCTCACCACATGGTGCCAGTCGTTTAGGCCGTCAGGTCACACACTGGCGTGAGCGGTGACACTACGAAGGCGATCCGGGGCCGCTCGTGATGCAGGGAGGACACCACAACCGCGCGGATGTCATGTCCTCCCCACCACCACGCAACGATCCCTGATCCGGCCTGCAGGGAGGACATGACATCCGCGCGGTTGTGGTGTCCTCGCTAGAGATACGTGATCGCCCACAGGGCACACAATGCCACGGGCGCGGTGATCAGCATCGCGTCGATCCGGTCGAGCACGCCGCCGTGGCCCGCAAGCAGCGTGCCCGAGTCTTTGACACCAAGATCGCGCTTCACGAACGACTCCAGCAGGTCACCAAACGGGCCGACGACCGCGATGACGAAGCCGACAATCAAAGCGTCGACTGTGCCAACAATGTCCTGACCGTAGAGCACCCACCACACAATCGCCGTGCCGACAATGATCCCAGCGACAAAGCCTTCGACAGACTTGCCAGGCGAAATTGCTGGCGCCAGTTTCCGACGACCGATCATCCGACCAATCGCGTAGGCGCCGATATCCGAGCCCCAGGTACCGAGCAACACAGCCAGCACGAGGGTGAACGACGAATCGCGCAAGACGACGACCGCGCCGAGCCCAATACCAACCCAGACGACACCAAAGACGGTCACGGCCATGCTCGTCAACGACGAGTAATCCTCGTGCGGCGAGGCAGCCGCCAGGATGAAGGTCAATAGCACGACCGGGGCGAGCACCAGCAGCATCCCCACCACACCATGAAATTCGGCAGCCAAGACAACTGCGACTGCGCCAACATAGCCAGCGATCATGATGGGGCGCTGCTCGCGCGCCATCGTCCACAACTCATGCAGCGCCAGCACAGCGACCACGACGGCAAGACCAACGAGCCACCAGCTGCCAAGCCAGAGCACGAGCAGCGCCAAGGGGAGCAGAATCGCGGCAACCAGCACGCGGCTCGTCAAGTTACCCACTCGGCACCTCTACCGACTGCACGAGCGTCATCGACCGCCGAATCGGCGGCCGCGTGTCGCGTACTCGCTGACGGCCTGCTGCAGCGCCTCAGGGCCAAAGTCGGGCCAGAGCGTGTCCGGGAAGGCGTACTCCGCGTAGGCGGCGTGCCAGAGCAAGAAGTTCGAGACGCGCTGCTCGCCTGAGGTGCGGATCACGAGATCGGGATCGGGCAGTTCGGAGGCGGCGAGGCGCACGCGAATCGCGTTCTCGTCGATCTCGTCGGGGCGGAGACCGTCCTCGACGATACGGCGACAGGCATCGATAATCTCGGCGCGCCCACCGTAGTCGAAGGCGACGAACAGATCGAGCCGTTCGTTGTCCTTCGTGCGGACCTCCATGTCGTCCATCAACATGCGAATCCGTGCCGAGACGCGATCACGACGACCAATAAAGCGAATCCGCACGCCTTGTCGATGAAGATCCATGAACTCGCGCTCGATCGTGCGCGCGAACAGGTCCATCAGACCGTTGACTTCGTCCTCGGGGCGCGTCCAATTCTCGGTCGAGAAGGCGTAGACCACGAGCGAGCGAATGCCAAGGTCGGGGGCGGCCTCTACCGTGCGTCGCAGGGCACGAACACCCGCATGATGCCCACTCAGGGTTGGCAGGCCGCGCAGCTTGGCCCAGCGTGCGTTGCCGTCCATGATGATCGCCACCGAGGTCGCCGTGGACGGCACGAGACGACCCGTCTCGGGGCGGCGAATACTGCGGATGCGATCGAGAATGGCCACGGCGCTAAGGGCGCAGGTCTGAGCCTGCGCACGAATCGTACCGGCTACGCGTCACGCGCGCCGGACTCAGACTTCCATGACGTCGGCTTCGCGCTGTTTCAACGCGGCGTCGATCTGTCCGACGTGGTCGTCTGTGAGCTTCTGAACCCGCTCTTCCGCACGATGAATATCGTCCTTGCCGACTTCGGATTCGAGGGCGTGGAGGTCGGCCATCACATCGCGACGGATGTTGCGGATTGCGATCTTGCCTTCCTCTGCAAGTCCACGCACGATCTTGACGAGCTCCTTGCGGCGCTCCTCTGTCAGCTGCGGAATCGAGAGGCGGATGACCTTGCCATCGTTGCTCGGGTTGATCCCAAGGTCACTCTCAAGGATCGCCTTCTCGATGTCCTTGAGGGCGTTGACGTCGTACGGTGCGATCAAGAGTGAACGGGGATCGGGCGACTGCACGCCGGCGAGCTGGTTGAGCGGCGTCGGTGTGCCGTAGTACTCGACGACGATGCGCTCGAGCAGCTGCGGTGCAGCACGACCGGTGCGCACAGTCTGAAACTCGTGACGCGTCGCCTCGACGGACTTCGTCATCCGTTCCTTTGCATCATTGACTAGATCGTCGACCATCGCTGCCTCCTTGGTACCTGCAGAGTGTGCCACACCAGGTCAGATCCCTTCACCCACTCGGACTCGCACACCCCACACCATCCGCGATCAAACGACAACCGCTGAACGGAACTCCGATGTCACAAAGGGGTCAGACCCTTTTATGACATCGCCAGGACCTGCACAACCGTCGGGACCAGCCCGATGTCACAAAAGGGTCTGACCCCTTTGTGACATCTAGACGGACTGCGGATCGACGTCGACGACGACGCGCGCATCGGCTGCGCGCAGCGACGTATGGCGATCGGCCAAGACTGCGTGGATCGCCCGGGCGGCGTGTTCAGCGCGCTGTGTGCGAAGCAATAGATGCGCGCGATAGCGGTCGCGGAGGCGAATCAGTGGAGCCGGACCCAGCACATCGTCGTCGGGCACCATCACCGCTAGGGCATCGGCGAGACCGTCGAGGAACACCATCGGAGCATCCGCGACGGGCGCATCGACCACGACCCGCACGAGGCGGCTGAAGGGTGGATAGCGCAGGGCCTCGCGCCGTACGAGCTCGCCGTCCAGAAACTCGTCGACTGCATGGCGCGCAGCGAGCCGTACAACACGCTGTGCCGGGTCCCAGGTTTGGAGGATCACGCGCCCACCCGAACCTTCGCGACCAGCACGGCCTGCGAGCTGTGCGAGCAGTGCAAACGAGCGCTCCTCCGCGCGGAAGTCGGGCATCGCCAGCCCGAGATCAGCGTCGATCACCGCCGCCAGGCGCACATCCGGAAAGTCGTGGCCCTTAGCCACGATCTGGGTGCCGACCAGCACGGCTCGATCGGTGGCCGCGAACGTCGTCAAGACCTCCTCGAGCGCCCCCACCCGTGCCGCCACATCGCCATCGAGTCGCAGCACGGTGAGTCCAGCAAAGCGATCTGCGATCTCGCTCTCGAGTCGCTCGGTCCCTGCACCGATGCGGGTGATATCGACGGCACCACAGCCAGGGCAGCGCGTCGGCGAAGGCTCGCTGTGCGCGCAGTGGTGGCAGACGAGACGCGGCGGGTGCTGATGCAACACCAACGAGACGTCGCACGAGGGGCACCCAAAGCCGCGACCGCAGGCTCGACAGTGGAGTGCGAGTGCGGCGCCACGGCGATTGAGTAGGATCATTGCGCGCCCACCGTCTCGCTCGATCTCGCCGAGTGCGCTCGCGAGCGTCCGCGAAATTGGGTAGTGACCATCGCGCGAAAGATCGACGATTTCGACGGGCGGCAACGTGCCGCCGACACGCGTGGGTAGCTTGATGTGTTCGAGTGCGCGCCACGCCTCGGGGCGCGGAGTCGCCGAGGCAAAGACGACGGCGGCCTTGGCTGCTCGCGCTCGCATCAGTGCCACGGTGCGAGCGTCGTAGCGTGGGTCGGATTCTTGCTTGTACGCAATCTCGTGTTCCTCGTCGACGACGATCAGGCCGAGATCGCGCATTGGGGCGAGGATCGCAGACCGCGCGCCCACGAGCACGCGCGCCTCGCCCGACTCGAGCCGCTGCCAGACACGTGCGCGCTCGCCCTGCGCGAGGCCCGAGTGCAGCACCTCGACCAGGCTGCCAAAGCGGCGCCGCACCCGCACGGCGGTCTGTGGCGCCAACGAGATCTCTGGGACGAGGATGATCACGCCCCGTCCCTGCGCAAGCGCGTGAGCGGCCGCGCGCAGAAACACCTCGGTCTTGCCCGAGCCGGTGACGCCATGCAATAACAGCTCGCGGCTCCCTTCTCCACTGCCGTCGACAGCCTGCTCGAGCCGCAGAATCGCCGCCGCCTGATCCTCGTTCGGCTCGAGCGACGACTCGAGCTGCGGCTTGGGTGCATCGATCTCGACGAGCCGCCCAGCGGCCAGCAACTTGCGGACCGCGCCGGGCGTGGAACCCGAACGGGCTGCAACGTCGCTGAGGGGGCCCGGCGCGTCGGTCGCAGCTGCCAGGATCGCGGCCTGCCGAACCCCCTTGACGACAGCGTCGGGCGCAGCAGCCAGCCACGGGTCCGGCGGCGGCGCGTTACCCGCGGGTGGCAGCACGAGCTTGAGCGCGCGCGCGGGCGGCGTGGCGTAGCGATCGGCGATCCGTAGTGCGAGCTCGACCAGCTCGGGCGGTACACGCCCACCCGTATCTACCACCGGCTTGAGCGTGATGCCGGCAGGAATATCGTCGTCCGTGGCTTCGCGCACCACGACACCACGTTCCTGACGGCGGCCGAGCGGAATCTCCACGACGGCGCCAACCGGCAGCGCACCGGCGTACGTCAGTGGCCCCTTCAATCCGCGCGTCGTAACGAGCGGGATGACAACGACTGCGCTAGAGCGCAGCGAGGAGCTCGTCGACCCGATCGGTCCGTTCCCACGTAAATTCGTCTCGTCCGAAGTGGCCATAGGCAGCACTGGGACGATAGACCGGACGGCGCAGGTCGAGCTGCTCGAGGATCGCAGCGGGCCGCAGGTCGAACACTTTTTTGACGGCCTCGACGATCTTGTCGTCGTCAACTGTGGCCGTGCCAAACGTCTCGACCATGACGGAAACGGGGTGCGCAACGCCGATCGCGTAGGCAACCTGGACCTCACAGCGGGCGGCAAAGCCAGCCGCGACAACATTCTTGGCGACCCAACGGGCGGCGTAGGCAGCCGAGCGATCGACCTTGGAGGGATCCTTGCCGGAGAACGCACCACCACCGTGGCGGGCCATGCCGCCGTACGTGTCGACGATGATCTTGCGTCCGGTCAGGCCGGCGTCACCCATCGGTCCGCCGATGACGAAGCGACCCGTCGGATTGACGAGCAGCAGATCGGAGTCGGCATTGAACAGCGAGGGATCGCAGATGTCGGCGGGCAGGAGGCCCTGCACGACGTGCTTGGCCAGATCGGCCTTGATCTGAGCCTGCTCGACGGCTTCGGAGTGCTGCGTGGAAATCAGCACGCGCTCGATGCCGACGGGGCGCAGATGGCCACCATCCTCGGCGTACTGCACCGTCACCTGCGTCTTACCGTCTGGGCGCAAGTAGTCGAGCGTGCCGTCCTTACGGACAGCGGCGAGACGACGGGCAAGCTGGTGGGCAAGCGTAATCGGAAGCGGCATCAACTCAGGCGTCTCGGTGCACGCGTAGCCGAACATCATGCCCTGATCACCCGCGCCGACCTCGTCGGCATTGCTACCGTCGACGCCTTGAGCGATGTCGGGCGACTGACGATCGAGCGTCACCATCACGCTGCAGGTATTGCAATCGAAGCCCTTGAGGGCATCGTCATAGCCAATGTCGCGCACGGTACCGCGTACGAGGTCAGGAATATCAATGCGAGCGTTCGTCGTAATCTCGCCGGCGACGATAACGACGCCGGTCGTGATCAGCGTCTCACAGGCGACGCGCGACAGCGGATCCTGCGCGAGCACGGCGTCGAGCACCGTGTCGGAGATCTGGTCAGCAATCTTGTCGGGGTGCCCCTCGGTGACGGATTCCGAGGTAAACAGCATCAAATGTTCTTGCGCCACGTTGCGCTCCTTAACAGCCGAATCGTGAAGATGCGGCGGATTATCACGCAAATGCTAACGCGCGACACCCCGGAGCGTCGCACCCTCGGCTGACTATGAGGTTCTTGCTAGCCGATCGAGATAAACAGCGTGGCCGCACCGGGCGTACCCCAGGCAACAACACCGTTGATTGCGCGAGCCGCCGGGGGAATGTTCTCGCCCTTTGCGGTCGCCATTGCGCGCAGCTGTGCGGCATTGATGTAGGCCAGCCCAGTGACGTTCTGTGGCAGGCCTGCCTGATCGATAATCGCTTGGTAGCCAGCGCTGCTGGTGATCGATGCGGACGGTGTTGCGGCGAGTTGCGGCGCAGTGCCGACGGCGACGATCGAGCCGCCCGGCTGGACCGTGACAGCAAGCTTGTTGAGGTCCGGAGCGGGCTTCGTCGTCGCTTGATCGAGGAGCCCCGTGCCGAGCTGCTTCGCCTGAGTGAGCGCCTTGCCAAGCGTCGCGGCGGCCGCGGTCGGATCCTGCGGTGCAAGCAGCAGAGCACCGGCTGGCTTGTCTCCGCCGAGCGCCACGACAGCGTGCTCGCCCGACAGCGCCGGAATCAGACCGTCTCGGAGCGAGACGCCCGTCAGCGTTTCAACCATGCTGATCTGCTCGGCAACCTCAGGCGATTGCGCAGCGGCAACGTCGAGCGCCGCGAGCAACGACGGGCCGAGGTCGCGGAAGGCGCCAAAGCCGATGGCGTCGACCGGGATCTGGTTGGTGATCGTTGGGGCGTAGGCGGTGGGGATGCGCGCGCCGAGCTTGTTGAGCGCAGCCTCGTCGGCGTCGCCCGCGGCGACAACGCGTAGGCCGCTCTGCTCGGCAACGACTGCGAGCCCAAGGCCACGCACGTTCTGCAACGTCGCCGAAAGCTGAGCCAAGGCCTGCGTCGGATCGGGCATACCGTTCGCACTCGACTTTGGCAGCAAACCACTGGCGAGCTCTACGAGACCGGCAATGCGAGCCGGTGCGAGGTAAGCAACGGCGAGCGAATCGTTGGGAAGCTTGGCGACAGTAGCCTGGAAAGCGGGGTCGTCGGCCAGCGCTGGAGCCACGCCCGCCTGCGCGTCGAGCGCGCTTTGGAGCGTCGAACGCGACGTGCCAGCAATCGCTGTTGCGCCGTTAACTGTGACCGCAAAGGCGCCGCGCTCCCAGACGGGTTGACCCTTGATGTCTGGTCCCGGAACGAAGCCAGCCTTGGTCAGTTCGCTGGTCAAGGCAGCACTGTCTGCGGCCGTTGCGATGATCACTGCATTAGCCGACGGTGTCGCACCACCACTGAGATCGATGCCGAGGAGACCGACACTGAGATCGCCACCGAGTGCCTGCATCACCTTGGCCTGATCCGAGCCATCGCTCAGTCGACCGTTAAGAGTTGCAACTGCTTCAGCTCCGCCCGGCACCTTCGCAGCGAGCGCTTCAAGCGCCTGCCAAGGCGCACCACTGCGGTCGGTGTTGACGCTCGCGTAGGCCAGCGCGGTGGCGGGCACGGCGACTGCCCCCTTGGCCCGCTCCTCGGCTCCCGCCGAGGCATTACCGCTCCCAAAAGCGGCAATGGCAGCGAATGCCAAGGCTGCAGTCACGATCGAAAGCAGAATGATCGGGCGACGTTGCGGCATGGGCTGATCGTACATCTAGTTCTGTCTTCGTAGGTGACGAAGAAACGGCTTACCTACAGGCGCCATCAGAAGACTAACGACCCGCGATGCGGATCAGATTCTCGGCGAATTCAAGATCGCGCTCGGCACGATACCGATTGATGCTCTCGTCGCCGGCCTCGATCAGTTCGAGCCGTGCCCGAGCATCGTCGACCTTGGCCTGTGCGGCCTCGACGTCGATGGCGTCCGAGGCAACGGCACCTTCGACGAGCACAATTGCGCGCTCGCCCTGCATGCTGAAATACCCGTCCGAGGTGGCGAAGGCCTTCCATTCCGAGGCCCCCACGCGCACGCGAATCTCGCCGGCATCGAGCCGAGCGACGATCGGCTGATGGCGCGGCAGCACGCCGAGTCCACCCTCCGCACCGGGCACGACGACCATCTCGGCCTCGCCCGAGAAGGCGTGCCCCTCAGGCGTGATGATCTCGCAATGCATGGTCGCCATGGTGGTTAGACCGCGGCGGTCTTGAGGCGCTCCGCCTCGGCGACGACGTCTTCGATGCCGCCAGCCAGGAAGAAGGCCTGCTCCGGCAGCTCGTCGTGCTTGCCGTCGAGGATCTCCTGGAAGCCGCGGATCGTGTCTTCGAGGCGCACGTAGCGTCCGTCGCGACCCGTAAAGACGGCGGCGACGAAGAACGGCTGCGACAGGAAGCGCTGGATCTTGCGGGCGCGCTGCACAGTCAGCTTGTCATCGTCGGACAACTCGTCCATACCGAGAATGGCAATGATGTCCTGCAGGTCCTTGTAGCGCTGAAGCACACGCTGGACGCTGGTGGCAACGCGGTAGTGCTCTTCGCCGACGACGCCAGGCTGCAGAATGCGGCTGGTCGAGTCGAGCGGATCCACGGCCGGGTAGATACCCTGCTCCGAGATCGCACGCGACAACACGGTCGTGGCGTCAAGGTGGGAGAACGTGGCGGCCGGGGCCGGGTCGGTCAGGTCGTCGGCAGGCACGTAGATAGCCTGGACCGAGGTGATCGAGCCCTTCTTCGTCGACGTGATGCGCTCCTGAAGCTCGCCCATCTCGGTCGCCAAGGTCGGCTGATAGCCCACGGCACTCGGCATACGACCGAGCAGAGCAGACACCTCAGAACCGGCCTGGGTGAAGCGGAAAATGTTGTCGACGAACAGCAGCACGTCCTGGCCGTCGACGTCGCGGAAGTACTCCGCCATCGTCAGACCGGACAGGGCGACGCGCAGGCGGGCACCCGGCGGCTCGTTCATCTGGCCGTAGACCAGTGCCGTCTTGGAGATGACGCCAGATTCCTTCATCTCGAGCCAGAGGTCGTTGCCCTCACGCGTGCGCTCACCGACGCCAGCGAAGACGGACAGGCCGCCGTGCTGCGTTGCGATGTTGTTGATCAGTTCCTGGATCAGCACGGTCTTGCCGACGCCGGCACCACCGAACAGGCCGATCTTGCCACCCTTCGTGTACGGCGCAAGCAGGTCGACGACCTTGATGCCGGTCTCGAGGACGGACGGCTTCGGGTCAAGGTCGGCAAACTTCGGTGGCTCCCGGTGGATGCCCCAGCGCTCACCCGTGACGGGCTCGCCTTTGTCGATCGCGTCGCCAAGCACGTTGAAGATGCGGCCGAGCGTCTGCTGACCAACGGGCAC
>CAMAWJ010000035.1 GCA_945861955.1 Bifidobacterium breve | reverse complement strand
GCAGAAGAGGTCCGCATCGAGACGCCGTACGGCGAGACCTCTGACGTCATTTCGATCGCAGAGATCGGTGAACACTCGGTTGCCTTTCTCCCGCGCCATGGGCGTGGCCACCGTCTACCGCCACATCAGATTCCGTATCGGGCCAACGTTTGGGCAATGAAGCAACTCGGCGTCGAGCGCATCTTCGCGCCGTGTGCTGCCGGATCGCTCGACCCGCTGGTTGCACCTGGCTCGATGGTGCTCGTCGACCAGTTCGTCGATCGCACGTCGGGTCGTGCGCAGACGTTTTTTGACGGTCCGGGAGCGACGCATGTCGCTGGGGCAGATCCCTACTGCGGATCGCTGCGGGCAGAGCTGCTCAAGGTCGGTCGAGCACAGGGCGTGGAGATTCACGCGACGGGGACCATGGTGATCATCGAGGGCCCTCGCTTTTCGACGCGGGCAGAGTCCAAGTGGTATCGCGATGCCGGCTGGCAGGTCATCAACATGACCGGGTACCCCGAAGTGATCCTGGCGCGAGAGCAGGAGATGTGTTACGCCACGATTGCGCTGATTACCGATTACGACACCGGGGTCGCCACCGATCCGACCGCACAGGCGGTCACGGCCGATCAGGTGATTGCTGCCTTCGAGGCCAACCTGGAGCGGCTACGCGATCTCCTGATCAGCACGATCGAACAGCTGCCAACCCGTGCGGCGGACGATCCCTGCGCGCAGGCCCTCAAAGGAGCCAGGCTGTAGGGTGAGCGGCACGTGTCCATGCTAGCCACCACGTTGATCGTTGCCGCGTTGATCGGATCGCCATTCACGCCGCGCGCGGTGGTGCCCGTCACCTCGCCGACGATTGCGATCACAGCAACTCCCACGGCATTCAATCCACAGGCGTCGGCGCGAGCCACGGAGACGGCGATCGTGGTGGTTGTTTCGGTGGCCGGGACGTTGAGCGTTGACGTGGTGACAGAGGCCGGACCTGTCTACAGCAACCTGGTGCCCGCGACGCCCGTCACGGCCGGATCCACAACGACCGCGAACTGGGACGGTGCGGGGGCAGTCGATGGTTCCTACGGAATCCAAGTCACGTTGGTTAACGCTGCCGGTGTGACCAGCCAGGCGCTCACGCCAGTTGTGGTCGACTCGACAGCGCCGGTGGTGCGTCTCGCGGCTCTGGGCTCCGGGAAGACAGCGGTAGGTCCCGTTCCGATCAACGGAACGGCATCGGACGTAACACCACTGACACGCCTCACGTTGACGGTCGAGAGCCAGCTCGGAGCCACCCTCGGCACCGTCAAGGTGCCCGTCAGCAGTGACGGACGTGGGGGATCACTCGACTGGAATTTGCGCCTGCGGAAGCGCCTGCTGCAACCTGGGGTCTACCACCTTCGTTTGACGGGCGTGGATGGCGTCGGCAACGTGGGTGAAAGCGCCTCACGGCTGCTCCGCGTCGATCGCGCCGTCAAGAACAACATCATCTACTCGCTACGAGAGGCCGGACCGGTGATCGGTCTCGCGTTCGACGACTGCGTCAGCGAGCAGGCCTGGCTGTCGATCCTTAAGTCGTTTCGCGCCGCCAAGGCCCACACGACATTCTTCTGCAACGGCGTCAACGTGCGTGCTAACCCGACGGCCGCCCGCGCGACGCTTGCTGGTGGCCACACAATCGGGTCCCACACGTGGGCTCACCCGGAGATGCCCAGCCTGTCCGCCTCAGAGCAGGTCAGTCAGTTGAAGGGTGATAAAGAGATTTGGTGGCGCGTCGCCAAGGCGTCACCGATGCCGTTTTTCCGGCCACCGTATGGCCTTCACAACGCGACCACCGATGCCGCAATTGGGGCGGAGGGGTTCGCCTACACCGTGCTCTGGGACGTCGATCCGTCGGACTATCTCAACCCCGCGCCAGGGGTATTGGTTGACAGGATCACCCGCAATGCGCGGCCTGGGTCGATCGTCGTGCTGCACGTCAGCGCCAACACGGCAGCCGCAGTACCCGAGTTGATTCGCGCGTTACGCGGGCGCGGGCTCGAGCCAGAGTCGCTCGATGAGATGTTTGGTGTCGCCGCGTACCTCGCGCCACGGAGCCGTTAACGCACGCAGTGCGTGTGCGAAGCGGAGGATGCCGCCGGTGCGAGTTGATACCCTCCGGCGGCTGTCACTTACGGCAGTTTCCCGACTTCAAGGAGCTATTCCGACCTGATGTCCACGCTCTTCGCCGAACACGCCGTGCTGATCGCACTGGTGTGCGGAGTTATCACCGTTCTGTATGGAGTGATCCTGACTCGCTGGGTCCTCTCGAAGCCCGCGGGCGACGACAAGATGCGCGAGATCGCATCTGCCATTCAGGAAGGTGCCTCCGCGTACCTGAGCCGCCAGTACCGAACGGTGGCAATCGTCGCTGCTGTTCTCTTCCTGGTTCTCCTATTCGTTCCCGACTTGGGTGGCTGGAAGGTCGCTGTCGGTTTCCTGATCGGCGCCGTTTTGTCGGCCGCTGCCGGCTTTATCGGCATGAACGTCGCCGTGCGCGCCAACGTGCGAACTGCAGAGGCCGCCAAGACTGGTCTGAGCCCTGCGATGGACGTTGCCTTTAAGGGCGGCACCGTGACGGGCGTGCTCGTCGTGGGCCTGGGCTTGATCGGTGTGGCGGGCTACTACGGCGCGCTCCTAGCCGCCGGCTACGACCAGAGTGAGGCACTTCGAGGCCTGATCGGTCTCGGCTTCGGTGGCTCGC
This sequence comes from Bifidobacterium breve, assembly GCA_945861955.1. Classification (GTDB taxonomy): domain Bacteria; phylum Actinomycetota; class Thermoleophilia; order Gaiellales; family F1-60-MAGs149; genus F1-60-MAGs149. Next base: position 8,576 of record CAMAWJ010000035.1, on the reverse strand, counting down.
TGATCAGTGTGTTCGCACGCGTTGGCGGTGGTATCTTCACGAAGGGTGCCGACGTGGGTGCTGACCTGGTCGGCAAGATCGAGGCTGGCATTCCCGAGGACGACCCGCGCAACCCGGCCGTGATCGCCGACAACGTTGGCGACAACGTGGGCGACGATGCTGGCATGGCTGCCGACCTCTTCGAGACCTACGCCGTCTCGTTGGTTGCTGCGATGCTGCTGCTCAGCCAACTGTCCGACGGCAACGCCGCGCTGGTTGGCCTGCCGCTCGTGCTCGGTGGACTCTCAGGTCTCGCCTCGATCGTGGGCACGTTGCTCGTTCGCGTCAAGGAAGGCGGCTCTGTGATGGGCGCGCTCTACCGCGGCGTGCTGGTGTCCGCCGTGCTTTCCGCGCTGCTGTTCATCCCAGCCATCTTTGCCCTGGATAGCGAGATCCTTGCCAGCACCACGAACTTCGATGGCGCTACAACCGCCCAGATCTTCGGCTGTGCGATCATCGGCTTGGTCATCACCGCCCTGTTGATGGCGATTACGGAGTACTACACGGGTACCAAGTGGAAGCCCGTCAAGGACGTGGCTGAGGCCTCGACCACAGGACATGCAACCAACATCATCAGTGGCCTCGGCTACTCGATGCAGGCAACGGCAGCACCTGTCGTCGTCATCGGCGGTGGCATTCTGCTCGCCAACGCGTTTGCCGGCCTTGCTGGCATCGCAATCGCCGTCGTGGCGATGCTCTCGATGGCAGGCGTGATTATCGCGCTCGACGCGTTCGGTCCCGTTACGGACAACGCCGGTGGCATTGCCGAGATGGCTGGCCTGCCGGAAGACGTTCGCAACAAGGTCACCGATCCGCTCGACGCGGTTGGTAACACGACGAAGGCCGTCACGAAGGGGTATGCAATTGGGTCCGCTGCACTTGCAGCCGTGATCCTGTTCGCCTCGTATCGCGACGAGTTGATCGTGCAGTTGAACGATGCTGGCAAGGGCGCGATCGCTGACGCCCTGACGTTCCAGCTGTCTAACCCGTGGGTCATCGTCGGCCTGCTCGTCGGTGGCGCAATGCCGTTCGTCTTCGCTTCGTTCTGCATGAGCGCAGTCGGCAAGGCCGGCAAAGCGGTTGTCGAAGAGGTTCGTCGGCAATTCCGCGAGAAGCCGGGCATCATGGACTACAGCGAGCGCCCTGACTATGGCCAATGCGTCGACATCGTGACGCGCACCGCGCTTCGCGAGATGCTCGTTCCCGCTGCCATCCCAGTCGTGATTCCGATCGCGGTCGGCGTGCTCGCCATCTGGACGCCGAGCGCGCTGCAGATGCTGGGTGGCCTGCTGGTCGGCACGATCGTGACGGGTCTGTTCCTCGCTATCTCGATGACCTCGGGTGGCGGCGCATGGGACAACGCCAAGAAGATGATTGAAGATGGCGCCCATGGTGGCAAGGGTTCGATTGCCCATCAGGCAGCCATCACGGGTGACACCGTCGGCGATCCCTACAAGGACACCGCTGGTCCTGCGATCAACCCGATGATCAAGATCGCCAACATCGTGGCGATCCTGATCATTCCGGCGCTCGTCGTACTCGTCTAAAGCACCAACACGTGGCCCCGTCGACTGCGGTCGGCGGGGCCCTTTGTGTTTCTGGACCTAGTGGGCTCGTCGCCGACTAGATGCCGGCGAGCAGGCCACCGTCAACGGGCAGTGCCACGCCTGTCACCCAGGCAGCTTCGTCGGATCCGAGGTACACGAAAGCGTCAGCGATGTCTCGCGGGCTCCCAAGTCGGCCGGCAGGATGAAGCCCGGTCGCATAGGCGCGCACGGCGTCTGGGTCGTCTTGCTCGGCAAGAAACGTCTCCAGCATCGGTGTCTCGGTAAAGCCGGGACAGACGCAGTTGGCGCGAACACCATGCGGAGCACCATCGAGCGCAATCGTTTTGGTCAGCATCACGACGCCCGCTTTCGTCGCGCAGTAGGCCGCCTGGTTGGCAGAGCCATCGAGACCGACAACCGAGCCGGTCAGCAGCACCGTGCCGTGGTGCTCCTTCAACTGGGGCCAGGCAGCGCGGACGAAGCGGTGCACACTGGTCAGGTTGGTGGCGACAGCGTCGTCCCAGGTCGCGTCATCGAGGTCCCAGAGCGTGCCCACTACAGGGCGCGCCGCATTGAGCACCAGCAGGTCGATGCCGCCCATGCCCGCGACGGCAGCAGCCACAGCCGCGGAAATCGCGGTCGTATCGCGAATATCGCAGATCACATCGCCGCCGGCGAGATCGGCCACGAAACACGTCGCGCCTTCCTCGCGGAAACGTTCCACGATTCCGGCCCCGATCCCCGAGGCGCCTCCTGTGATCAGCGCGCGCTTACCCTCAAGTCGTTTCATGGCGCGATTCTACCCGGCAGAGAGCACGCGGAGCACGACGGGCGTGCCTTCGCAGACGTCGAGGTCGGCGATGCGTTGGATCGCGTGACGCGCCGCGCCTTCTCGTGCTGGGTGCGTGACGATCACGAGCTGCGCCCGACCATCGGAGGCACGTTGTACGACGGAGTCGATTGAGACCTGATCGTCGGCCAAGATCGAAGCGATCGTGGCGAGGACGCCCGGCTGGTCGCGTACATCGAGACGCAAGTAGAGTGCGGATTCGACGTCGTCCGCTGGGACGATCGGCAATGACCGGAAGAAACCATCGGCACGCAAGAATCCGCTATTCGACGTGCCGAGCACGCCCATCAGATCGCCAATCACGGCCGAAGCCGTCTCGTCACCACCAGCGCCGGGGCCTACAAGCGTCACTTCCCGAATCGCGTCGCCTCGGAGCATTACTGCGTTGAATGAACCGTCGACTGCACTGAGGGGGTGAGCGCGGGGGACGAGCGTCGGGGCGACACCGACGACAACACCCTGCTCGACACGACGTGCCTGTCCGATCAGCTTGACGCTGTAGCCAAGGTCTCCCGCAAACGCGACATCGATCGAGTCGAGCGTGTCAATGCCCTCGTGGGGGACGTCGTCGATCGTGACGCGCGTGTGGAAAGCAATCGAGGCGAGGATGGCCACCTTCGCGGCGGCGTCTCCGCCGGTCACGTCCTCCGTCGGATCGGCTTCCGCGTATCCGAGCGCCTGTGCCTCAGCGAGCACGGTCGCGTAGTCTGCGCCCTTCGCCATCGCGGTCAGCATGAAGTTGGTCGTGCCGTTGACAATGCCGAGCACAGCGTTGACCTCGCTGGCGATCATCGATTCGCGCAACACCTTGACGACCGGGATCGCCGCGCAGACACTCGCCTCAAAGCGCAGCTGAACACCGTGCTCCTCGGCCGCAGCGAACAATTCGGCACCATGTCGCGCGAGCAATTGCTTGTTCGCCGTGACGACGGACTTGCCGGCCGCGAACAGTTCGAGCATCCAGGAGCGCGTTGGTTCGATACCACCCATCACCTCGGCGACGACCGTGATCGACGGGTCATCGCGGATCTCGGCAAAATCCGAGGTCAGTAGTCCAGCTCGTGGATTGCTGTCCCGAGGCGCCGAAGCGTCGCGCACCAGTGCACGTCGTACCTCGACCGGCGCGCCAACGACGCGCGTGACGTCTTCTTGGCGCGCCTGTAAGAGCCGGTCGACCGCAGAACCTACAGTGCCGTAGCCGAGCAGTCCGATGCCAATAGGGGAGGCGGTCATTGAGGTTTGCAGCCTAGCGGTCGGGTACGGTTCTAGCGTCATGTCGATGTCTTTTCGCAGCCAAGGTCTGATCGAGCGCTACCGCCAGTGGTTGCCGGTCGATGACGAGACGCCGATTATCTCGCTCGGCGAGGGTACGACCCCGCTACTGCGTGCGCCGAGGCTCGGCGATCGACTCGGTGTCGACCTCTATCTGAAGATCGAAGGTGCGAATCCGACCGGTTCCTTTAAAGATCGCGGCATGACCATGGCCCTGTCGCGCGCGGCGCAAGACGGCGTCAAAGCCGTCATCTGCGCCTCAACGGGCAACACCTCGGCCTCGGCGGCTGCGTATTCGGCGCGTGCAGGCATTCGTTGCGTGGTCGTGATTCCTGGTGGCAAGGTGGCGCTCGGAAAGTTGGCGCAGGCACAGATTGCAGGCGCCCAGGTGGTCCAGATCGACGGCTCCTTCGATGACGCCCTGCGCCTCGTCCGACTGATGAGCGACGAACATCCGATCACGCTCGTCAACAACCTCAATCCCTACCGCCTCGAGGGCCAAAAAACCGCGGCCTGGGAGATCATCGACGACCTCGGGCGTGCGCCCGAATGGATGTGTCTGCCGGTTGGAAATGGCGGCAACATCACGGCCTATTGGCGCGGCTATAACGAGGCCCAAGCACGCGGCGAGATCACGCAGATGCCACGCATGCTCGGAGCGCAGGCCGAGGGCTCTGCCGCGATGGTCCGCGGCGAGGACATTCTCCAACCCGAGACGATTGCCACCGCGATTCGCATTGGTGCACCGGTACGTCGCGAGGAGGCGGGAGTGGCAGCACGCGATTCGAATGGTGGCTTTGCGGCGGCGAGCGACCGCCAGATTCTCGACTGGTTTGGACATGTCGTACGCGATGAGGGCATCTTTTGCGAGCCGTCCAGTGCCTCGACGCTCGCAGGCCTCGCTAACGCCCGCGCCTCCGGTCTGGTTGCCGAGGGGGCCGAGGTCGTCTGCGTCTTGACTGGTAATGGCTTGAAGGATCCCGACAGCGCGATCGCCGAGAGTGCTCCGCCCATCACGATTCCGGCCGAGCGCGAAGCGCTCGAGCGTATCGTGTTGGGTGACTCCCCGTGATCGCGATCTTTGGCGGGGGGATCGCCGCCTTCTGCTGGGGTGTGTCCACGGTTTTGGCGGGACGGTCATCCCGCCAAATTGGGGCCGCCTCGACACTCGCTTGGGTTGGTATCGCCGGAGCAATCGCCATCACCCCCGTCGTCATCTGGTACGGCGCGCCGACGGGAATCACGACACAAGACATCGTTCTCGTGCTGATCGCCGCCGGTGGCTCCGTCGTTGGCCTTCGGCTCACGTACGCGGCACTCGCAAAGGGGAAGGTCGGCGTCGTCGTGGCAATCACGAGTACGGAGGGAGCGATCGCCGCCATCGTCGCGTTCGTCCTCGGCGAAGCGTTCGGTCCCGTCACCGCGCTGGGGGTAGTGCTAGCCACTGCGGGGGTGGCAGCCGTTGGCCTCGGGCGTCACGTCGACGACAGTCACGAGATGGTTCGCGACAATCGCAGCGCAGCATTCACGGCAGGCGGCGCGGCATTGATCTTCGGCACGAGTCTCTACGTCTCAGGTGATGTGGCCCAGCGGGTTGGCCCACCATGGGTTGTCTTCGCTGCTCGCTATCTGGGCGTGTTGACGATGGCGGTTCCACTCCTGATTCGCGGTCAATTACAGGCCGCTCGGCCCGCTCTGTATTTCGCCTGCGCCGCGGGTATTCTTGAGTCCAGCGGTTTCATCGGGTTTTTGTGGGGTGCTGGAGGTGGTGTCGGCATTGCGGCAGTGGTGGCGACCCAATACGCCACGATTGCCACGTTGATCTCGTGGTTCATTCTGCACGAGCGACTCTCGCGGGTGCAGATTGGCGGCATCGTGACGGTGATCGGTGGAGTCGTCCTGTTGTCGGTCGCGAGCGTGACCTAATGGGTATTCTGCTGGGGATTTTGGCAGCGACCGTCTGGGGCATCGCAGGGGTGGCTGGTGGTCTTGCGGCGCGTCTCGTCGGCCCGACCAGAACGATCGCGTGGTCGTTGATGCTGGGGATGGTCGTCGCGGTGCCACTCGCGCTCGCCAGCGGCGCCCCAGGGCGTGCCGATGTTCGCACCGGTCTCTGGATCCTGCTGATTAGCGCCTGCATGCTTGGTGGCCTCGTCTGTTTCTATGCCGGGATGCGCTACGGCAGCATCTCCGTCGTCGCGCCAATCTCTGCAACCTACGGGGGTGTCGCCGCGTTGATCGCAATCGTGGCGGGCGATCCCGTGACGGGTCTTGCAATCGGCGCGCTCAGCCTAGCGGTTGTGGGTGCAGTGTTGGCCGCTCGCGGGGAGACTGCGACGCCGGGTGCTGCCTATTCGAATCAGCGCGTCGCGGCCCTATTAGGAGCAGGAGCGGCTGTCATCTGGGGCGTACAGCTATGGGCCGGTGGCCAGATTCAGGACGATCTTGGCGCCAGTTGGTTAGTCGCCTCGGCTCGCATGATTGGCGTGCTTGTGATCGTGGTGCCGCTTTTGGTTCGGGGCGGACTACGGGTGGAGCGCAAGGCTGTGCCGTATCTGCTGGTGGCAGGAGTTGGCGAGGTCTGCGGGTTTACGCTCTATCTCTTCGACTCCGAGTACGGCATCGCTCAGGCGGCGGTATTGACCGGCCAGTACGGAACAGTGGCGGCTCTGATCGGCATCTTCGTCCTCAAGGAACGGCTGCGGTTCACCCAGATCATTGGGATCGTGCTGATTGTGATCGCCGTGATCGGGCTCGCGCTGGCCTAGCGGGCTACGCCCCGAGTGCAACGACCAGTTCGGTGCGCGTGCGCACGAGCGGCGTGTCATGACCACCGAGCGCCGCTTGGGCCGCGCTGAGCGCATCCTCTAACGACCCGTCACCGGCAGCCACGGCTTTGAAGGCGCGTGCACAACCCAGGTGCTGCAGGGTCAGTTCGAGTGGCTCGGATGGCAGAGCGCTCGCGCAGGCCAGCTTGGCGCCTTGCTTGGCTGCGCGCCGCAGCAGCGAGTTGAGCTCCGGGTCGGGCACGAGTCGGACGGGTGCATGGGCGTCGAACCAGCGGATCAACTCCTGACGCCAGTTGGCGACATCGTTACCTGCCCACGCATCGATTGCAGACAGGGCGCCGGCGGCATCGCGCGGGAGCGCGGTCGGATCGAGCGGAGGCGTTCCACCAAGGCGTCGCGACAAATACTCGGCACTCTCTGCGACAAGAGCATCAACATCGGCGAGCGCGGTGTCGAGAATAATCAGGGCGCTCATACGACTCCTCTGCGGGACCATACCTTGAGCAGCACGATAGACGCGATGCCGATGCCAAGGGCGTCAATTGCCACGTCGGTGATCGCACCATGGCGGGTTGGCACGAAGGATTGGTGGTACTCGTCCACGATCGCGTAGACCAGGGCGATCGTCGCGGCAGCGACGAGCGCGGCGCTAAGGCGCACCCCCTGAGCCCGAACTGCGACAACGCACGTCGACGCGAGCAGACCAAAGGCGAAGACATGCGCCAGCTTGCGGAGCAGCGTGTCGAGCGCACCGTGCGCGATCGTCAATCCTGGGGTGTCGCTCAATTTCCAGATGATCGCGGCGAGCAGCACGGGTGGGAGTAGGGCAAGAATGCGCACGCCCTGCAGCGTATCCGCGAGGGGTCGAGGCGTTTCCTGCCACAGGTGCACGCAGTTCGTGGCACGGGGAGGCGTGAGTGTGCGTTGCGCATCACACCTGACGTCGAGCCCTGTCGCAGGCTGAAGGCATGAACACCACGCCGCTTCGCCGACTGTCAGCCTCGCTCCTGTTCGTCATCCCCGTTGTCATCGCCATGGGCAGCCTCGTCAACGTCGCCGATGCGGCTGACAGCACGGTGGTCTACACGTATCCGTCGGGCGATAGCAGTGGCATGTCGGCACAGTTGGCCCCCGGCATCGGTGGTTGTACGCTCGGCTGCGCCACGCTCTACGTCGCCGCCAAGACGCCGCTCCCGGCGCGAAGACAAGGGCTGGTCGCCTTTGCGGCGCCGGCGGGTACGACCATCGTCAGTTCTGCGATTAGCCTCCGCTTTCGCACGCTGAATGACGGCCTGTCGGTGCACCTCCAGACCCGCATTGCCGGTCGTTGGCTAGATACTCGTCGTCTGCGCTCGGCCACTGCCAGTTCGGGCACCTACCGTGTGGGTGGTGGAGGTACGGCTGTGGCCGTCACGCTCACGAGCGATGCGGCCGTCGCCGGTACGGCAGTCAGGAAGACGACGGATAACTCGGTGACGATTACGGGCGTCTCGCTGGTCGTCCGCGACGGCATCGCGCCAACGGTCGCCTGGTCCGGCGGTGATCCGAGCACCGGGCTCTGGCAGCGTGGCTTGCTCTGCGGTTCGTTTGCGGCGCAGGACGTCGGCCTTGGGGTCGATCGCGTCGACTACGCCGTCGGCAGTGTCGTTGCCTCCTCAGTGGCGCCGCTCGGCTCGCGTCTGCAGCCACGACCGCTGCTCTACGCGGGCACCATCTGCCTCGACAGTGCGTCGCTCGAAGACGGCGTGTACGGCAGTGCACTGGGGGCGATTGACACCAGTGCAGACGGGAATCGCAGCCGCCTGGTGGGGGGTGTTGTGCGGGTCGACAACACGGCCCCCACCGTGGCCTTCGTTTCCCCAACCGACGGCGAAGCCCGCATGCCGCCACTGCTGCTGCAGGTCGAAGATCGCGCGAGTGGAGTCGCGACCACCGCACTCAGTCTCGACGGGGTGCCATTGCTCGCGAAGGCGACGGGAGGGTCGATCGTGGCAACACCCAGCCAACCCCTCACCGATGGTCTGCACCGGGTGACGTGGACCGTCGTCGACAACGCCGGTAACACCACCAGCGATGGTG
>CAMAWJ010000034.1 GCA_945861955.1 Bifidobacterium breve | reverse complement strand
GGCGATGACGCGCCGAATCTTCGCGAGCTCGTCCATCAACCCAATCTGCGTCTGCAGACGCCCGGCCGTGTCGACCAACACAACATCGCGACCACGCGCCACCGCCGCCTCCATGCCGTCGTAGGCCACCGCAGCCGGATCCTGCCCGTGCGACGAACCGACAAAGTCGGCTCCCGCACGAATAGCCCAGGCCTCGAGCTGCTCGTCGGCAGCCGCGCGGAATGTATCTGCAGCCGCCACGACAACCGACTTATCGACGCGCCGCAGATGCTCAGCAAGCTTGCCGACTGTCGTCGTCTTGCCCGTGCCATTGACCCCGACCATCAAAATCACAGTTGGCGTGTGCGAGACATCGATGCGCGCCTCTGCACCCGACAAGAGATCGGCAATCTCTTCGGCCAGCGCAGGCGCGAGGTCCTCGCCGGGAGCCATTCCACCAGCGGCAGCACGCCGCTCAAGACGCCCAATGATCTCGACCGTTGCGGGCACGCCACAGTCGGCCAGCAGCAGCGCCTCCTCCAGTCGCTCCCACGCTTCAGCATCATCGGGATCAAAGGCAATTGACTGGATCTGCCCCGTCAGCGCCTTGCTCGACTTCGCGAGGCCATCGACGAGCCGGCGGAAGAAGCCGCCGCCCTCCTCAGTCGTCTCAATCTCTGGCTCGGCGAACTCGACGTCGCCAAGGCCCGAAAACATCTGGCGTGGATCGGCCATCGGGCTACGAACCGCTCGGCGACGGCGCGGCGCTGAGCGTGCCCGTCGGGCCATCGCTCCGACGCGGCAGGCGCCGCGAGATTACCTGCGAGACGCCATTGCCCGGCATCGAGACGCCATAGAGTGCGTCGGCCGATTCCATCGTGCCGGCCTGGTGCGTGATGACGACGAATTGCGCACGGCCGCGGAAGCGATCGACGAGTTCGAGGAAGCGATCGATGTTGACCTCGTCGAGCGCGGCGTCGACCTCGTCGAGGACGTAAAACGGGCTTGGACGAGCGAGCATTAAGGCGAACGTAAAGCCAAGCGCTGCCATCGACTTTTCGCCACCGGAAAGTACCGACAGTGAGCGGATCTTCTTGCCTGCCGGCTGGACATCCAGCTCGACACCCGGCTCGGGTACCTCGACGACAGCGTCGATCTCCTCGCTCTCGATCTCGGGCTCTGCCCCGGGCTCATCCTCGGCGGCGTCGGCAGGGTCGAGCCCGACCAGTTCGGCAGGTTCGACGAGCCGGAGGCGCCCACTGCCACCCGGGAAGAGAGTGCCGATCACCTCGGCGAAGCCTGCCTCGACCGTGGAGTACGTCGATTCAAAGCGATTGCGGATCTCGGTACCAAGCTCGCGCACCAGCTTGCGGAGCTCTGCGACGGACGTATCGAGGTCCGTGATCTGCTCGCCGATGTCGTCGGCCTCGGCCTTGGCCTCCTCGTACGCCTCCTTGGCGAGCGGGTTGACCGCGCCGAGCTGGACGATCCGGCGCTCGAGCCGTTCGACCTTGCCTTCGCGCATCGTCCGCTCGTCCTCGGGATACGGCTCCGTCATGTCGACGAGCTCGCTGCTCTCCTCGCCCCGTTCTTTGCTGAGCGTCTGGCGACGATGAGCAAGCTCCTGGAGGCGTTCCTCGCAGCGCTCTAGCTCGACCCCAAGCGCTGCAACGCGTCCAGCGCCATCGCGCCGGGCAGCCCCCAGCCGCGCGTCTTCATCGGCACAGGTACGGAGTTCGGTACCGAGCTCGGCCACGCGCGATTCGCCGGCCTGCGTCTGAGCACGAGCCGGCTCGCGAAACCGCTCCGCCGTGACGAGCGCGGCACGGATCGTCTCGAGAATTGTGGGCAACTGCTGGGTGACCGCAGCGAGGCGGTCTGCTCCATTTTGAGCGGCCTCGGCCTGGCGCTCTTGCTCGACGGCGAGGGCACGCAAACGGGCGCCTTCGACACGGGCCCGCTCGGCACGCTCCTCGGAGGCGGCCCGACGTCCGCGTCGATCCGCAACCTCGTTTTGCAGCGACACGCGCACGGCCTCGGCGGTCTCGTGCTCGACCGTGCGCTCGGCGACCCGCTCCCGCAGGGCGACGAGCCCGGTTTCGAGTGCCGAAAACTCGGTCTGGGCAGCGGCGGCACGAGCCTCGCTCTGCTCGGCCTCTTCGCTTGCAGTGCGGAGACGCTCGCCGGTGGCCTCATCTAGGCGTGCGAGCCGATCGGCCTCGCGGGTGGCCTCTGCGAGCTCGCGTTCGAGTCGCAACTGCGCGTCGCGTGCCTCCGCCACTGCGCTGCGGGCGTTGGTCTCGGCCTGCTCGACGGTAGTGCGAGTCTCGGACGCGTTGACAAGGCTTGCCGTGACGGCGTCGCGCGCACTCGCATCGTCGCGCACCTGTTGTTCGACTCCCGCGAGGTCGCGCTTGCGTTCCAACGCGCGACCAGCCGCATCGCCGGCACGGAAGGCGATACCTCGATCGGCATCGAAGCCGCGGCCGTCGGCAAGTACGCCGATTCCGCGCTTGACGGCGAGCAAATCTGCGGGACTATCGATCAGCAGCACGCCGTCGAGGAGACCCGCTGGAATGTCGCCGATCAACTCGACACGCGAACTCAGCGGCACGCCTGGCCCCTCGGCCTGACGAGTCGGGAGGCGGTCGAGACAGAGCAGAGCGGCGCCTTCGAGCGCATCGTCGGCCAGCAGGTCGACGGCATCGCTCGCGACACGCGCGACAGCCTCAGTGGCGCGCCACGAGAGCACGGCCGCGACAGCACGTTCGACGCCAGCTTCGGGCCGGATTTGATCGGCGACCAGCGAGACTCCTCGGTCGCGGAGGCGCACGAGCGCGCCATCCAAACCATCCCCACGTTCAACCGACTGGCGCAACTCGTTGAGGCGCGCCTCTGAGGACTGCGCCTTGGCGTCGGCGGCAGCAGCATCGCCGCGCACCTGAGCCTCCTGCGTACGGGCCAGGTCGGCTGCACCACGTGCCTCCTGCTCGAGTCGCTCGGCCTCGGCCAGCGCCTCGCGGGCACTGCCAACATTGGCCTCGATCACCTCAAGCGTAATCTGCGCCTCGCGACGAGCCGTCTCGCGATCACCAATACCGCTGGTCAGTTCTGCGCGACGGAGCGTGGCAGCGGCGGCTCGCTCGCGGTTCTCAGTTGCCTCTGCCTGCGCGCGGGCGAGACGCCCCTCGTGCTCTGCCTCCGCACGTCGCGCCTCGAGCGCCGACGAGAGCGCTGTCTCAGACGCCTGCGTCGCAGCCGCGAAGCGATCCTCGACACCGGTGTCGTCGGGGTCGGCAGCCAGTTCGGAACGCTCCCGCTCTGCGTCCACCTCCACCGAGGCCGCAGCCGACGCCGTCGTAGCGGCCTCGTCGATCAGACGACCAGCTCGGATCCGCAGGCGCTCGGCATCGTGCGCAAACTCCTCACGCCGCTCCTCGAGTTGCACCGTGCGATCGGTCAGACGCTCCACGCCAGCATCGAGTCGCTGCACGAGACGCGAGGCGGCCTCCTGCTCGCTGACCAGGGCCCCCAACGCTGTCTCGGCGGCCTCGCGACGCGCGATAATCGCCGCCGCGTCGGTATCGAGCGTCTCCTGCGCTGCCTTGGCCTCACGCGCGTCGTTCTGGCGCGCCTGCCGATTGCGACGAGCCTCCGCAGCCGCTGACAGCACCAGTTCGAGTCGAGCCTCGAGCAGCTCGGCTGCGAGCAACGCCGCACGCTCGGCGGCCGAAGCCTGCAGCGCGAGCGGACGCAGGCGCCCTTGGATTTCGGCCTGCCGGGTACGTGCCTCGACGAGGTGCCGTTCGACGCGATTCAGCTTCTGCTGGGCACGGACTCGGCGACGCTTGTACTTACCAAGACCGGCAACCTCTTCGATCAGGCCACGGCGCACCGTCGGGCTCGCCAGTAGCACCTGATCGACCTGGTTCTGACCGATGATCGCGTGGCTATCGCGACCGAGTCCAACATCCGCCAAGACCTCGTGGACGTCGAGGCGGCGCACCGGTACGCGGTTGAGCAGGTAGGCACTCTCCCCATCGCGACTGAGACGACGCAGCACGGAGAGCTCTGGTCGACCACCTGGGGCGACACCACCCTCATCCTCAAGTACGAGCTCCACCTCGGCCAGACCGGCAGCAGCGCGACTCTCAGAGCCACTAAAGAGCACGTCCAGGCCCGTCGTGACGCGCACCTCAGATGGTGCCGACGAAGCCATCGCCCAGCGCAACGCCTCGGCGATATTGGATTTGCCCGAACCATTGGGTCCGACAATCACGCCGACACCCTTGTCGAAATGGAGCTCCGTCTCGTCGGCGAAGCTCTTAAAACCCTTGATGCGGATGCGCGTCAGTCTCATGCTTTGGTGCCTGCATCGATGGCGGCAAGCGCACGGCGCGCAGCGGCCTGCTCGGCGGCACGGCGGGACACGCCCTCACCCTCGCCGAGGACGTCGCCGTCGATGATGACGACGGCGGAAAAGTGCCGTGCGTGCGCTGGTCCAGTTGCCTCCACCAGTTCGTACGCTACACGGCGACCCTGACACTGCAAGATCTCTTGGAGCGCCGTTTTGGGGTCAATACGAGGATCGAGGGCATGATCGACAAGTGGCGCAAAGGCTGTCACCGCGGCCTCACGCGCGACCTCCCACCCGGCCTCGAGGAAGATCGCGCCGAGCGCGGACTCGGCCAAGTCGGCGAGCACCGAGCGATTAAAGGACAGTTGCTTCGCCGTCTCTGCGTACTTCTCACCGAGCGCGCTGTCGCGCATGCGACCGCCAAGATCCTCATTACGGGCCACGATCGAGCAAAAGCGCGAGGAGCGGACCTGATTCTTGATCCGCGACAGCTCACCCTGCGTGGCCTCGGGAAACCGTTCCAGGAGGTAGGCGCCGAGCGCGAGGTCGAGCACAGCATCGCCCAGCAACTCGTACCGCTCGTACGAGTCACCGGGCGATGCTGCCCAACTCGAATGCGTCAGCGCGCGAAGACGCGTCGTCGACGCAATCGCGTCAAGACGAGTCCCAATTGGGCCCGTGGGCTCAGTCAGCGCGGGCGACGATGAAGTCAACGGCGTCGCCGACAGTGCCGATCGACTGAGCCTCTTCGTCAGAAATCTTGACGCCGAAGCCCTCTTCGAGGTCCATGATCAACTCGACGAGATCGAGCGAGTCAGCCTGAAGGTCGTCGCGCATGTGCGCTGCCTCATTGATGTCAGCCGGATCAACGTCGAGACGCTCGACGAGGATCTCCTGTACTTTCGCCAAAACCTCTGCTCGCTCAGCCACTTTTATCCACCTTTGTAGTACTCGCGTAATCGCTGCCGACAGTAGCAGGCGCGGTAACGGCTGTACGGCACGTTGAGCCCAGCGAACGAGCCCTACGTCACCTACAAGACGTCATCGTCGGGTCGACGTCACCGATCGCAGCAAACGCAGTCGAGGCGCACAAGGCGTTAGCCGACGGGAGCGTCGGTCGTGATGTAGCGCCGTCCGCGGTACGTTCCGCAGCTCGGGCACACACGATGCGGCAGTTTCGGAGCAGAGCAAACCGTGCACGTTGCGACGACGGGAATCGCAATCTTGTGCGTGGCACGACGCTTATCGCGGCGGGCTTTGGACGTTTTCCGTTTGGGTACTGCCATAACGCTGCGCAGCGTAGCGAACGCCTGCGCGGCGCGTCGCAACTACCCCTCGGAGTCGTCCTTGAGCAGCCCTCGGAGCGCACCCCAACGGTCGTCGCCTTCGGCTGGAAGACACGTACAGGACTCGTTGTTGAGGTTTGTGCCGCAGCTCGGACAGAGTCCCGCGCACTCTTCGCGACAGAGAATCTTGTGCGGCAACGTCAGCACGATCGCATCGGCGGCCCATGTCGCGACATCCAAATTGTCACCTTCGAGGTAGTCGCAGACCTCTTCGGCCTCCGCACCCTTCTCTGGATGATCGGACTGGTACTCGCGCGCATCGATCGAGACCGGCACCGCGGCCTCCTCGAGACAGCGGTGACACGGACCCAGGATCGTGCTCGACAGGCGCATGCGCATCAAGAGCCCCGAGATCAGACGTGTGATGTCGACGCGCGCGATCGCAGGCGCCGCTGGCCCGGAATAGGTCACACCGCCGATGATGATGTCGGGCAGCGCAACGGGCACGTCCAGCGAACGTTCGATGCCCGCCTCGAGCCGTAACTGTGCGATATCAATCATGCGTGCGGCCGTTCGCGACGATTACGTCGTGATTTCGGTGAACTGCGCCGAGCCACCCTCGGTGCGCTCCGGCGATGCGCTCGCCAGTTGGCCGCGGCCACGCTGAACAGCACCGAGGAACTTGCCGAGGTTTGTCTCGAGCGTTCCGAGGATCTCGTCGGCGTAGTCTTCTGCGCCGAGTCGAATCTCGCGCTCGCGATTGCGAGCGTTCTCAAGAATCTCCTGCGCCTGGCGCTCGGCCAACCGCACGACCTCTTGCTGCGACGCTTCGCGCTGGGCGATCTCGCGCGCCTCAACGACGACGCGCTCGGCCTCGCGCTTGGCCTCGCCGAGCATCTCTTGGCGTTCCTTGACGATCCAGCGCGCCTGCTTGATCTCATCAGGAATTGTCGCGCGCATCTGGTCAAGAATCTCCCAGATTTCTTCGCGATCGATGCGGACCTGATCGGTCAGCGGCACCGCTTTGGCGTTGTGTACAAGCTCGTCGAGCTTGTCAATGAGGACGAGGACATCCATGAGGTCTCCTTCACAGGGTTCGCGAAGACGGATGGTCGTCGAACCAGCGGACGACACAGGGAGGGACAAGGTTTTCGACAGAGCCGCCGAACGCAGCGATTTCGCGGACGCCACTCGACGACACGAACATGTAGCGGCCAGACGCCGCGAGATAGACGGACTCGATATCAGGAGCAAGGTGTTTGTTGAGTTGCTGCATCTGGAATTCCCACTCAAAGTCCGAAACCGCACGCAGCCCCTTGACGAGTGCCGTCGCACCGGAGCGCTTGGCAAATTCTACAACGAGGTCTGAGAACGTCTCGACTGTGACATTCGGCACATCTGCAAGTGATTCTTGCAGGAGTGCCACCCGGTCATCGGCGGGGATCAGCGGTTCTTTGTGTTTTGGCCGCCGGACAACGCCCACGACGACGTGGTCGAAGAGGTCTGCAGCGCGCTGAATGATGTCGATATGCCCGAGCGTGACGGGGTCGTAACTCCCCGGACAAATTGCAATGCGTTCGGTCATGCGGTCTCCATACGCTGAAGGATGACGATTTCGGCGGCGGCAATGCGGCGGTTGTAGCGCTCGACCAGGCCCGGAATCGGTACGGCGGAACCTGCGGCGGTCTCGAAGACGATCGATCCGGTCGGCGTCAGCACCTGTGGGAGCAGCGTTGTCAGCATCGCTGCCAAGTCTGGCACCGCGTCATAGGGCGGGTCAACCAGCACGAGCTCGAACTGTTCACCCGCATCGGCAAGACGCTGCAGCACGGTCATCGCATTGCCTCGCTCGACCCGCGCGTGCTCGGACTCTCCGAGCGTTTCGAGATTGGTACGAACTGCCTCCAAGGCCTCGGCATTGCGCTCAACGAAGTGGCAAGAACTCGCACCACGCGAAAGCGCTTCGAGCCCCAAAGCACCCGAGCCCGCGAAGAGGTCGAGCACGCGGGCGTCGATCACCGCAGCGCCCAGCGACGCGAAGATCGCCTCGCGCGCGCGATCGGACGTTGGACGCACGCCCTTGCCCGGCGGCGTAACAAGACGCCGCGATCGATGCTGCCCAGCCACGATGCGCACGCCTAGAGCGTACCGCGCGAGGCTCTCTTAGGCTCGACGCAGGGCCTCGATGAGGTCGCCGAAGCGATCGTTTGCGGCCTGCGCCAGGACCTCGTCGATTCCCTCCTCGAGAATCCGGAGCGCGTCCTCACGAGCCTGCTCAAGCAGTTTGCGATCGCTGTGCAGACGGGCATAGCGCAGGTCGGTACGCCCGCTCTGAGCCTCGCCCAACAGCCGCCCCTCGCCACGCATGCGGAGATCGACGTCGGCCAGCTCGAAGCCGCTCTGATGACGCACGAGCGCATCGAGCCGCTCGCGACCATCGGGCGTCGGCTCAGCCGAGCTATAGAGCAGGCAATACGACTGCTCGGTGCCGCGCCCGACGCGGCCCCGCAACTGATGCAGCTGGGCGAGCCCAAAACGATCGGCATCCTCGACGACCATCACCGACGCGTTTGCGACATCTACTCCCACTTCGATGACCGTCGTGGCGACCAGCACGTCGAGCTCGCCGGCTGCGAATGCTGCCATCACACGCTGACGGTCACCGGACGGCATCTGGCCATGAGCACAGGCCACGCGCAAGCCTTGTAGTGGCCCGCTGGCAAGGCGCTCGGCCTCCTCCTCCGCCGCGCGCGCCTCGACGTCGGGGTTCTCCTCAACCAGCGCGCAGACGACGTAGGCCTGTCGCCCCGCCGCGATCTGCTCGCGGATCCAGCGGTAGCCATCCTCACGCTTCGCCTCGGGAATGATGCTCGTCTTGATTGGCTTGCGCCCGGGCGGCAACTCGTCGATCACGCTCAGGTCGAGATCCCCAAAGGCCGTCAAGGCGAGCGAGCGTGGAATCGGGGTGGCCGTCATATGCAAGACGTGCGGCACGGTCTCTCCCCCCGCCGACAGCGCTGCCCGTTGAGCAACACCAAAGCGGTGCTGCTCGTCGACCACAAGCACACGAAGATCGGCAAACGACGTGTACAAGAGCGCGTGCGTCCCGATCGCGATCAACGGTTGCCCGGCCTCAATACGGGCACGACGCGCACGGCGCTCCTTGTCGGGCACATCGCCCGACAGGTAGGCGATCTCGATGCCGAGGGGCTCGAGCAATCGCTCGGCGCCACGGAGATGCTGGAGCGCAAGGACCTCCGTCGGCGCCATCAACGCGCCCTGTCCGCCCTGCTCGACCGCACGCACTAGGGCGGCGAAGGCCACGACCGTCTTGCCCGAACCGACGTCGCCCTCCAACAGGCGTTGCATCGGTTGCGTGCGGTTGAGGTCGGCTTCGATCGCCTCCAGCACATGCTCCTGTGCTGCGGTGAGGGTAAACGGCAGAGCCGCACGAAAGGCTGTTGATACCTCACCCGGGGCACCCAACGCGAGTGCGCCGGCACGAGCATCGGTGTCGTGGCGATGCTGCAGAAGAGCAAGCTGGAGCAGGAGGAGTTCCTCATACGCCAATCGCTGACGCGCCGTCTCGTAGGCATCGAGCCGGCTCGGCTGATGCCCGGCACGCAACGCATCGCGGCGCAACGGCAGGTGATGACGCACGCGCAGTTCGACGGGGAGCGGATCTGCGACTCCGTCGATCAGGTCCGTAATTGCCTCGCCGACGAGGGCACGCAAGACGCCCGTCGAGACCTTGGATGAGGCGTGATACACGGGTACGAGACCAGGACCCATCGCCGCCAACTCGTCCGGACCACCCGCCACCTCATGAGATTTGACGGTCAGCTCGGCGCCCCTCACCCCCACCTTGAGCGCACCGCGCACCACCAAGCGCGAACCAGGCTCGAGGGTGCGTGCCAGATAACGCTGGTTAAACCACGTCAACGAAATCTCGCCCGTCTCGTCCGTGAGACGCGTCTGCAAGATGCGCAGGCCTCGGCGTCGGGTCGGTCGCTCCGTAATCGAGCCGACACGCCCGACGACAGTCACCTCATCTTCGCCGCTCTGGATCGCCTCCGCGATCGTCGTCAATGCCGTCATGTCCTCAAAGCGAAACGGCAGGTCGTCGAGCAGATCACCACGCGTCTCAAGCCCCATCGCCTTCAAGGCCGCAACGCGCTTAGGCGGACCCGTGATTGGCACTGCCAATCGTGCCGGCGCCGGCGCCGTACGCGGGCGTGGCGAAAGCCCAGCCTCCGAGACTCCTGGAAAGGACGCCAGCACCCTCACATTCTGCCGTCCGCACCGCCGGGCACGGATCTGGCAGAGTCTCTACATGGCGCGCGTGATTGCAATCGACTGGTCCGGGGCCGCTGTCGGCGCCGAGCGTCGCATCTGGATTGCTGAGGCGCTGGATGGCGAACTGCTGTTCCTCGAGGATGGTCGCACGCGCGAGCAGGTTGTTGACTGGCTCGTCGAACGGCGCGCCCAGGTGCCCGAAGCGATCGTTGGGATCGACTTCGCCTTCTCGTATCCCCGCTGGTTTCTCGATGCCCATGGTTGTGTGACCGTCGATGCCCTGTGGGAGCTCGTGAGCGAGCACGGCGAACAGTGGTTGGCAACGTCGCCCGCTCCCTTCTGGGGTCGTCCTGGCAAGCGTCGTGGTGAGGAAGGTCAGCTGCGACGGTGCGAAGAGGGCTGGAACGTTCGAGGCATTGTCCCCAAGAGCGTGTTTCAGATCGGAGGCGCGGGCGCAGTCGGTACCGGCACGATCCGTGGCATCCCCCACCTCTCACGTCTGCGTGCTGGTGGCTGGGCAATCTGGCCGTTCGACGAACCGTCGACGCATCTGGTTGCGGAGATCTGGCCTCGCCTCTTGACCGGCCCGGTCGCCAAGTCGTCTTCGAGCGAGCGCCGCGCGTGGCTCGACGCGCACGCCACCCTGCCTGCCCCAATCAACGAGCGCGCGATCTCGAGCGAAGATGCCTTCGACGCGGCAGCAAGCGCACTCGTGTTGTCCCGCTGCAGCGACCTCGCGGAGACGCTTGCCGCTCCACTCACCGGCGATCCGCGCGAGGGGTCGATGCTCGTTCCCCCTAGCCTCCGCCGAACCCCCTGATCTGGCAGGCTTTGGGAATGGACATCGGTGAAGAACAAGAGCGCATCGTCGTCGAGCCGGTGCATCCCCCGGTGCCTGAGCGGGCACCGACGCCGGAGCCAGAACGCGTCCCTGATCCGGCGCCCACGCCCGAGCAAGAACCGATCCCGGCATGACACCCTCCGAGTTCGTCGTACCGGATCTGATCGACCCGATCATTGGCTATCGCTCGTGGACGATTCGTGTCCACCCGTCCGGCGAGCCCCGCCTCTGCTCGCCCTACCGTCGCTCGACGTGGCAGCCGAACGAAGTCCAGGTCGCCACCTGTGGGTCAACGAATTGGACGTCACCGATTGGGATTCGACCAACCTCTCGTGCCGCTCCAGGCCACGAGGTACCCGCCGCTGGATGCACCTGTGGCGTCCACGCCTGGCGCTCGCGTAGCGCGGCGTTGCTCGATGCGGCCGACACGCGCGGCTTGCGTGCCGTTAGCGGCGAAATCGCCCTCTGGGGCGGCGTCCTCAAGCACACGCGAGGCTGGCGCGGAGCGTTTGCCTACCCGCAAGGCCTGACAGTGCATGCCGCAACCACGGATGGCCTCTGCTTCGTCTTTACGTGGGAGTCGGGCC
>CAMAWJ010000033.1 GCA_945861955.1 Bifidobacterium breve | reverse complement strand
GCGCTTGGCGTCGAGGTCTTGCGCGAGCAGAGTTGGTTGCCTGCCGCCGTCGTCGATTGGCTCGCCCGCTCGGCCTGCCCGCCGATCACGGCACTGCCTGCTGCCCCCGCTGATGTGCTGGCGGAGAGTTTTGACGTTGCTCACCTTGGGCATGGCACGACCCGGCTTGACCCGGCGCTTTTGACGACGCTCGGGCGCGATCATTTGGCTCTGTTGAGCTCCTCCGAGCGTGTTGCGCTGGTGAGCAATTACCTGTCAGCGCAAGGGAATGCCAACCTGGAACGCGTCATTGAGACGCTCGAGCCGGGGCTCGGCGAAGCCGCCAACGTACAGGCCGCAGCCGATCTGATCGTGGGAATCACGGACACGCCCAAACTTCAGGATGTGGGGGAGGGTGAGCGAGCGGCGGCTGCGGCTCTCGTTGCGATGCGAGCATCACTACCCGACCTAATCGACAGCGAGGCGGCGGCGGCGTTGCTTGGCGAGTTGGGCGTCGGTAAGCGTTCGGTGCGGCGTGTCTTGACGGCGGCCGACCACGGGATCCCGCTACCGTTGGTGCTCGCGGCACTATCGCGTGACGAGACACTCGCTCGCGCGCAGGCCGTGGTGGACCTGCCATGACGCTGCATCTCTACGACTCCCTTCGCCGCTCGGTCGTCCCGGTCGAGCCGCTGACACCGGGCCAGCTCGGCCTCTATGTCTGCGGTCCGACGGTGTACGGCCCGATCCATGTCGGCAACGCGCGTCCGTTCGTCGTCGCCATGACGCTGGCGCGACATCTGCGTCGCACGGGCTGGCAGATCAAGGTGGTCTCGAACCTGACGGATATTAACGACAAGATCTATACAGCGGCCGTTGCCGAAGGCATCGAGAGTGAGGTGTTGGCGGCACGCGAATCGGCACGCTACATCGCCGATACCACGCGACTTGGCCTTGGGCGACCCGATCTCGAGCCGAAGGTGACAGACTCGCTACCCGAGATCATCGCCATGATCGAGCAGTTGATTGCGGGTGGACATGCCTACGCCGCCGATGGCGACGTCTACTTCAGCGTTGCCGACTTTCCCAGCTATGGAGCCCTTTCAGGGCAGAAGATCGACGAGATGCAACCCGAGGAGATCACCTCGAAGAAGTCTGCACCACTCGATTTCGCGCTTTGGAAGGCAACCAAGCCTGGCGAGGATGCGGCCTGGGAGTCGCCCTGGGGGCTGGGGCGCCCTGGCTGGCACATCGAGTGCTCAGCGATGGCAATGACGGCGTTGGGTGAGGAGATCGACATCCACGGTGGCGGCATTGACCTGAAGTTTCCGCACCACGAAAACGAGCGAGCCCAGTCGGAGGCGCTGACCGGACGCGCCTTCTCGCGCATCTGGCTGCACAACGGCATGCTGCGCTTTGGGGGCGACAAGATGTCCAAGTCGCTCGGCAACATCGATCGTCTGGCGGATGCACTCGACCGCGAAGGCCCCGAGACGCTGCTGTCGCTCTTTGCGCGCGCTCAGTATCGCTCGTCCGTTGACTACAGTCCCGATTCGCTCGAGGACGCACGTCGTTCGAACGATCGTCTGCGCGAGGCACTGCGCCGAGCCGCTCGTACGAGCGGTGCGGTCCCAGCTGCCAGTGGAGGTCCACTGGCTGAGGCTGCAGCAGAGGTCGATAGTCGCTTCCGCGCCGCGCTCGATGACGACTTCGCGACGCCTGAGGCGCTGGCCTCCTTGTTCGATCTGGTGCGTCACTTGAATGCCGCGATCGACGCCGGCGATGCCGATCCTGCCGATGTTGCGCAGGCTCGCAGCGTGCTGGTTGAGTGTCTCTACGTGCTCGGTCTCGATGGGCTTGCAGCCACGAGTGAGGGCCCACCTGCCGAGGCCCTTGCGCTGCTCCAAGAGCGTGAAAACGCCCGGTTAGAGCGAAATTTTGAGCGTGCAGACACCCTGCGAGACGACTTGCTCGCACTCGGCTGGGTCGTCCAAGACCTGCCTGATGGACCCGAGTTGGCGCCCGCGTGAGCACCGATCTGATCTACGGAAGGCAGCCGGTTCACGAGGCGACGCGTGGTCGACGCAACGTGCAGGAGATCCTCGTGACGGACAAGGCCAAGGCCTCGCTGCCGTGGCTTCGTGGTCTCGACGCGCCCGTGCGCGTGACGGGCGCGGACGAGATCGGCGCGCTGATCGGCAACTCTGATCATCAAGGCATTGCCGCCCATGTCGATCCGTTTCCGTACATCGATGGCGACGAGCTGCTCGCCATCGAACGCCCGCTGATCATTGCGCTCGATGGTGTCAGCGACCCGCGTAACCTGGGAGCGATCGTGCGCAGCGCCGAGTGTGCTGGGGCCGATGGCCTCGTCGTGCCGCGGCATGGCAGCGCGCCGGTCACCGCCGCCGTGGCCAAAGCGAGTGCCGGCGCGGTTGAGCACTTGCCGATTGCGATCGTGCCGAATCTCGCCGATTGGCTGCATCGCGCCAAACGACCGGGGCTCTGGACCTACGCGGCGGCTGCTGATGCTCAGATGGCCTATACGGACGGCGATTATCGCGATGGCTGCATCTTTGTGCTTGGTGCCGAGGGCTCAGGCGTGCGTCCGCGTGTACAAACGGCCTGCGATGCGATCGTCTCACTGCCGTTGGCGGGCAAGATCTCGTCGCTGAATGTTTCGGTCACCGCCGGCATTTTGCTATTTGAGGCCGTTCGGCAACGCCCGTAGGTTTCGAGGGCGACAGAGGTCGCCGGGATAGGTTCGTCCCTATCAACCACGCGCAATCCCGCTGGTAGAGCCGATTCTAGGCCGCCTCGGGCGCGGCTAAGAATGTAACGGTTTGCAGGCAAATTAGGGTTTGTCCTATCAATTATGAGATTGCCCTTGCAATTGCCTAGGCCGTCGGGCATAGTGCGGATGTCAGGCATAAACCTCAAGTACACAATGAGGTTGATGGAGCGTCATGGAGGGTTACCCCGTTATGCAAGCAGCACGAGCAACTACCACCCGCGCACTGGATCCAGCAGCGCGGCAGAAGCGCGATCAGGGTGATCTCTCCCTTGTCTTGCGTGCTCGCAACGGTAATGACGCCGCTCTCGACCAGCTGATTCGGCGCTATCAGCCGTTTGTGCGCCTCAAGGCCTCTAGTTACTTCCTGGCCGGCGGCGACTCTGACGACCTGCAGCAGGAGGGCCTGATTGGCCTTTACAAGGCGATCCGCGACTACCGCGTCGATCGTGAGACCTCGTTCCGCTCATTTGCCGAGCTGTGCATCACGCGCCAGATCATCACGGCGATCAAGGGTGCGACCCGCAACAAGCATCAGCCACTGAATGGCTACATCTCGTTCAGCCACACACCTGCCGGAGCCGATCCCGAGGGTGGAGAGTGCACGCTTGGCGATGCGATTGCTGGTTCGCCGACGCTCGACCCCGCTTCGCGCGTTGTCTCGAGTGACGAACTGGATTCGCTGGTCTCGATGCTCGGCAAGGCGCTCTCGCCGCTCGAATCCGAGGTGCTCGCCTCGTTTATGGCCGGCGAGTCGTACGAGGCGATCGCCGAGCGGGCAGGTTGCGACCCGAAGGCCGTCGACAATGCTCTCCAGCGCGTCAAGCGCAAGATCGAGCAGCACCGTGCCAGCCGCGAGGTTGGCGAGACCGCCTAGATTTTCGATATGTCTGCCGGTGACCTCGTATTCGCCGGCTTGGCCGCGCTCGCTGCGGGAGTCATCAATGCCCTCGCCGGTGGCGGCACGCTGATCTCATTTCCCGTGCTCTTGGCACTCGGTGTGCCACCGATCGCGGCCAATGTGACCAATACCGTGGCACTCGTCCCTGGCTTCCTCGGCGGAACGCTTGCGCAGCGAGGTGATCTCGTCGGACAGGGTCGCCGGATGCGGGTCTTGTTGCCGCTCGCGGCGCTCGGTGGCCTCGTCGGCGCAGCACTGCTCTTGATCACCCCAGAGAGCGCCTTTGAGGTCCTGATTCCATTCTTGATCATCGGCGCGGTAGTGCTGTTGGCACTCGGCAATACCGTTAAAAAGCGCGTAGCAGAGCGGATCTCTCGCCTACACGGTGGACACGAGCGGTTGCTGGGCCCGGCAATCGGCATCTTTGCTGCGGCGATCTATGGCGGCTACTTCGGCGGCGGCCTTGGCATCATCGTGCTCGCGGTGCTGGGTGCCGTGCTCATCGACACACTCACGCGCATCAATGCCCTCAAGCAGTGTTCGAGCCTCGTCGTCAACGGTGCCGCCGCACTCGTCTTTATCTTTTCAGGGCACGTCTTGTGGGTGACCGCGGTCGTGATGCTGATCTGCGCGCTGGGCGGCGGCTACCTTGGTGGACACCTCGCAACGCGTCTGCCCGCTGTCGTCTTGCAGCGCGTCATGATCGTCGTCGGCGTCGTCGTTGCGGTCGTCTATAGCATCCGCACGTTCGCCTGAGGGCTTACGCAGCGACGGCGGTGCGCTGCGTGGCCGCAACACGGGCGGGATCCGGCACATTTGTGCAGATGCCATCGACGCCCATTGCGCAGAGGCGCGCGATCGTGGCTGGGTCGTCGGGTGTCCAGACCCAGATCTCGCCTCCACCACGATGCACCTGTGTGACCAATTTAGGTGTCACGAGTCGATGCTGAATCGTTACCAAGTCGATGCGGTAGGCCTTCATCAGCAGATCGACACGGCCGGTCCAGGCGAATCGCCAGAGGCGATTGGCGGCCCAGCCGAGCGCGCGCACCCAGTCGTGGTGCCGGCGCGGGATCGTAAAGCCAACGCGAATTCGAGGCTCGAGGTGGCGGATCCAAAGCGCCTGCTCCCAGCCGCCACCAGTCAAAACGACACGATCAGTCATCTCGCCCTCGCGCAAGACCCGCACGAGTTGCTCGGACAGACCATTCTGTTTGAGGTCAAGATTGAGGGGAATATTGGCGTGGCGCGCTAAGGCTAACGCGTCGCGGAGGAGTGGAGCAGTCAGGTTCGCACCCTTTTCGTGTGCGAGTACCAGCTGGCCATCCGAGCCGCGGCGCCGGACGTCAACTTCGACCATATCGCAGTCGAGTCGAATCGCCTCAGCAATCTGCGCCAGTGTGTTGTCACCAAGTCCAGTGCGGTAGCCACGATGTGCGATGTGTAGGTGCGTACCCATACACATAGCGTAGCGCTCGACAGCGGAACTACGGAGGAAATTCACCGAATCGAAATATCCCCTCAGCAGGGGAAAAGCATGATTCTCAAGCCGACGCGCGGACTCGAACCGCGGACCACTCGCTTACAAGGCGAGAGCTCTACCAGCTGAGCTACGTCGGCAACCTATGCAGCGTAGCGACCGATCGATGCGGCATCGTAGGTTCCATGTACGACTCGCTTCGCGTCCTCGTGGTCTCCAACATGGTCCCATCGACTGAGGTACCGCAATATGGCGTCTTTGTGATGCGCCAAACGGCGGCGCTCGAGCAGGCTGGTTGCACCGTGGAAGTGGTCGGCATCGAGCAGCGCACGACCGGACTGCCGGGCACGTTGCGCAAGTACGCGAGGCTCCGGAGCCAGGGTGCACACGCGGCAGATCGCATGCAGGCCGACGTCGTGCTCGGGCACTATCTCGTGCCAACAGCGTTGATCGCTCGGCGGGTGGCTCGCTCGGTTGGGGCTCCCTACGTGCTGGTGGCGCACGGTGGCGACGTGGGTCATCTCGAACGGTCGAGGCCGCTGCGCACTGCAGTCCGGCGAGCGGTCTTTGGGGCGGCGGCCGTGGTCGCCGTTTCCAGCGAGCTCGCTGCGCGCCTCACGGCGGTCTATCCCGGACTCGTCGTCGAGGTCATCAACACCGGAGTTGATCGCGCATTGTTTCGCCCAGGGGCTACAGACCTTTCGCTGTTTGGGGCTGCCCCGAGTCGTCCGCTGATCGTGCAGATCGGCAACCTGATCGAGCGGAAGAACCCGGAGCGCCTCGCCGCCGCGGCGGAGCGACTCTTTGCCGAGCGTGGCGGTGGCGAGCTGTGGATCGCTGGCACGGGGCCACTGGCAGAGCAGCTGGAGGGATTGCCGCACGTCCGCCTGTTGGGTGCCGTCCGTCCCGATCGCGTGCCCGCGTTGCTGCGTGGCGCAGACGTTGCATCGCTCGTGGCGTTCAGCGAAGGCTACGGACTCGGCGCGCTCGAAGCTGTCGCCTGTGGCGTACCTGTCGTCGTGTCACAGACAGCGCCGGTAGCACGCGACTTACCGGTTTCCGCTGCGGTGCAGGTCGATCCGTTTAACGAAGACGCAATTCTCGCTGGTCTACGTGCTGCACTCGAGTTGGCACGCGATGACCCTGCCGGTCAGGCCACCGCAGACGCGCATGCAGACGTTGTCCAAGCACGGCGCTTGGCCGATCTGCTCGAACGGGTCGCGCGTACAAGAACTGCGTAATCGCTTCTAGTCGGCGGTAACTGTCGACGTCTCTTCGACGTACGGCGCGACACCAAAATCGTCTTCCCAGAGGTCTTCGACGGTACGAAACTCCTCGTCGGTCAACGGTGCGGTGTCGGATGAGGCGGCAAACTCATCGATCTGCTCGACGTTGTAGATATTTGGCAGCACGGAGGCGACGACGTTTTCGTGCAGCAGCCACTGGATCGCGGCCTGGCCCATCGTGCGGTCTTCGCGTTCGAGGAAGCGCACCTGCTCGACCTTCTGCACACCCTCGACGAGCCACGACTTGGGGCGGTGCCTGCGGTGATCGTTCTCGTCGAAGACGGTCTCGAGCGTGTATTTGCCTTCGAGCATGCCGGACGAGTGGGGGACACGCACGACGATCGACGTGTCGTTGTTTTTCGCGCTGGCGATAAAGTCGCGGCCCGGTTGCTGCTCGAGCAGGTTGTGGATCACCTGGATCGCATGGATCGGTCGATTCTCGATCGCCCAGAGACCCTCCGTGCGCCAGCCGATGGCGGGGCCGAGGGCGACGCCGATCGAGCCGATCGTGCCTGCCTGGACGAGCCCGTCGAGCATCTCAAACAGCCCATCGTCCTGCAGAGCGTCAAGGCGCGGATTGTGGAGCTGATAGAAACCGATGTGGTCGCGACCGAGGCGACGCAGGCTCTGCTCGAGCGCGTACTTGACAAACGCAGGCGTCCAGTCGTGCGGGCGCTCGACGTGGCCCTTGCGCTCCCAGGGCGAGTAGATGTCGTAGCCAAACTTGGTGCCAATGACGACGTCGGAGTCGGCGCCGAACGCCTTCTCCAGCAGGGTTTCTCCGCGACCCTCACCATACGTATCGGCCGTGTCGAAGAAGTTGATGCCACGATCGTGGGCATGGCGGAGCAGAGCGACGGCCTCGTCGTCGGAGTACTCGCCCCACCAACCGGTGGCGACGGTCCAGACACCAAAACCGACCTCAGAGACGTTGACACCACTGGATCCGAGCGCACGCTGTTTCATACTTAGAGCGTAGCGCGGGTTCTTCGTGCTGCGCGAGGTGTCAGCTTTTGTACAGTGGATTGTCCGACGTCGGGAGGCACGCGTGTCGAAGCAGGGACTGGTGCGGTGAGGCTGTTGACCAATCTGCAGTGGCTCGACGTTGACGGTGCGCTCGCTGACGGCTGGATCCTGATCGAACAGGATCGGATCAGCGACTGTGGGCACGGCGCTGCGCCGCAGCTGGCGGAGGCAACTGTCGAGTCGCTGGAGGGCGCGATCGTGCTGCCTGGCTTTATCGACCTTCACTGCCACGGTGGTGGGGGAGGGTCGTATCTGTCGGGCTCGACGGAGGAGGCGCGCCAAGCGGCGCTGACGCATCGCCGACATGGCACGACGACGAGCCTTGGCAGCCTGGCCTCCGCCTCGCACGGCGACCTGCTGCGACACATTGAGGGGCTGCTGCCGCTCGTTGCCGACGGCACGCTCGTTGGCATCCACCTGGAGGGCCCATGGTTGGCGCCGGCCTACTGCGGCGCACACGATCCCGCCGCTTTGCGTGGGGTTGCCGACGATGAGTTGGCCGAGTTGCTTTCCAGCGGCCAGATCGCAATGGTGACGATGGCGCCGGAGGTCGATGGCGCGCTCTCTGCGATCCCAAAGATCATCGCTGCAGGAGCAGTCGTGGCGGTTGGACACACCGGTGCAGACCCGGCGGTCATCACGCAGGCCATCGATGCCGGCGCGCGTGTTGCAACCCACCTTTTCAATGCGATGCCACCGTTGCATCACCGGCAGCCAGGACCTGTCGCAACGCTGCTGCTTGATCAACGCGTGACGATCGAGTTGATCGCCGATCTTGAACATGTTGCGCCAACGATGTTGGAAATGGCCGTCCGTATCGCCGGCCCTGACCGCGTCGCGTTGGTCACCGACGCAATCGCTGCGGCTGACGACGGCGATGGTGACCATCGGCTTGGCAAAATGGATGTGGTCGTCTCCGGTGGCGTTGCCCGCCTACGCGATGGGGGAGCGTTGGCGGGGAGCACCCTGACACAGGATGTGGCACTACGGCACCTCGTCGAGGTCGTTGGCGTTGATGTGTCGGCAGCCTCCACGATGCTCTCGGCCACACCTGCCCACGTGCTTGGTCTGACCGATCGTGGACAAATTGCTCCAGGCTTGCGTGCCGACCTTGTCGTGCTGACACCAGGGCTCGAAGTCATTGACGTCATTCGCGCCGGCGCTTCCGTCAGCTAGCGCTCTGCGAGACGATCGCCGGCGAGTAGCGCGGCACCGAGTGCGCCGCAATCGTCTCCGAGCTCGGACAGAACAATCTTGTGTGCGAGTTCGGGACGCAGCAAGACTGGCTGTGCGGCGGCACGGACGTCGTCAAGAAAGTGGTCACCAAGTCGTGTTGCCAAGCCGCCTCCGATCACGATGCAGTCCACATCGAGCAGGTTTGCGGCGCTGCCAGCTGCTGTGCCGACTGCACGAGCGGCCTGACTCATGAGCTCAAGCGCGAGCTCGTCGCTCTGCAGGCAGGCATCGAGCCAGACGCGGCTCGTCAGGCGGGTACGACCCTGCTGCTCCATCAATTCAAAGAGCGTCGTGGGGCGGCCCGCTTGATGCTGTTGACGAGCGGCCTGCTCGAGTGCGCCGCGTCCGGCGTAGGCCTCAAGGCAACCGTTGCGTCCACAGCCACAACGGTGCCCGTCTTGGACGATCACCGTGTGGCCGATCTCGCCTGCGGCACCAGTTCCCAGCCAGAGGTCGTTGTTCAAAATCAGCCCACCGCCAACACCCGTGCCGCAGAAGATGCCAAGCAGGTTGGCTCTGCCGCGACCAACTCCGAGCCGATGCTCGGCCACGATGCTGGCTTGGACGTCGTTCGCGAGTGCGACGGGCACACCAAACATGTCGCCGACAATCTCACTGACCGGTACGGGCTGATCCCAGCCTGCGACGTTCACGGCTTGCAGGACGATGCCGGCAGCAACATCAATCTGGCCGGGTGCACCAATACCGATCGTGGCGACGGCGGACACTGGCTGATCCGCTCGAATGAGGAGCTGTTCGATCGTTTCCTTGACGGCCGCAAGTACGGCTCTCGGGCCACCCGTAACTGGGGTTGTGCCCCGCTTGCGGGCTACGATCGAGTCGTCGTCGGCGACGAGCAACGTCTGGATTTTTGTCGCACCAAGATCGACGCCCACGCGTAGGCTCATCAGTTCGTTCCCGCCGTGTGCTGAGAGCAATTCCTATCCACGCGGGACGACGTTACCACTCAACGGTAAAGGTCCGGCAGAAGAATCGGCGTTCGATCAAGATGATCCGGGTAGACTGCGCGCATGCTAGAAGGCGTCTTTGTTGCACTGCAGGTCATCCTTGGAATCCTTGCGATCGTGCTCGTGCTTGCTCACTCGGGCAAGGACACGGGTCTCTCGGGTGCCTTTGGCATCGGCCAGTCGCAGTTTGGGGCGACGCAGGTGATGGAGCGCAATCTCACGCGATTTACCATCATCATCGCGGTGCTGCTCATAGCCAACACTATTCTCCTGGGTTTCCTGCTCGCATGAGCCCAGAAATGCTCGAGACCCGCCTAAGCGGGCCTCGGCGTCGTGAGGGAGGAGTCGGTGTCCGCGAAGGTCTCGCGGTGGAGATCACCCGTGCTGTGGTGCGCCAGACCATCCGCACTCGTGGAGCTCAACGGACTGCTTGGCATCAGAATCGCATCGCTCGGGGTGGCAGATGACGCAGCCGCGTCTGATTGCCTCTGATCTAGATGGCACGCTGCTGAATCCCGAGGGTGAGGTCAGCATCCGCACCCGTCGTGCGCTTGACCGAGCGACGGCCCTCGCCATCGACATCGTGCTGGTGACCGGACGCCCACCCCGCTGGGTGCGCGATCTACCCGCTGTAACAGGCGCTCATTCGATTGTGGTCTGCGCGAACGGTGCGTTGCTCTATGACGTTGACGAACACGTCGTAATCGACCATGCACCACTCTCATCGCCGCTCGCCGTCGAGCTCGTCGAGCACCTCCGCCACGATGCCCCGGACTGCGTGTTCGCCTGCGAGATGACGTTTCGATTCGGTCGTGACACGGCCTATCCCACGCGCTACAACACGCCCGAAACGCTGATTGGTGATGTCTGCGAGAGGGTCGGGGCAGCCGAGACCACAAAGCTAATTGTCCGCGACGACGCGATCGGACACGACGAACTGGTTCGGATCGTCGCGGCAATAGTTGGCGACCGGGCTGAGGTGACGCACTCGGGTTATGGAATCGTCGAGATTTCGGCGAAGGGTGCCGACAAGGGGCGCGGTCTGCGCGTGGCCTGCGAACGGCACGGCATCGAGCTCGCCGACACGATTGCCTTCGGCGATATGCCGAATGATCTGCCGATGTTGCGCATTGTTGGGCACAGCGTTGCGGTTGCCAATGCGCACGCGGACGTGTTGGCGATCGCCGACGAGGTCACGCTTTCCAATGCTGATGACGGCGTCGCGGTTGTGCTCGAGCGCCTGCTCGGGACATAAAACACGCCGGCGATCAACTTTGCATAGGGGCCTGACCCCAAAGCACAGTTGATCAGGCCATCTGACGCAACACCATCGGGAGAATTCCCCCGTGGCGCAGGTACTGGATTTCGACTGGCGTATCAACGCGGGCGAGTGCGGCGAACGAGTCCTCCGAGCCGTCCGCACGTGTGATCGTGACCTGGATCGAACCACGCGCCTCGAGCGTCGGCAGGCCCGAGACAGCAATCGTCTCAGTGCCGTCAAAGTTGAGCGTGGCGCGCGAGATTCCGTCGGGGAACTGCAGCGGTAGGATGCCCATCCCGACGAGGTTCGAGCGGTGGATGCGCTCGTACGACTCGGCGATCACGACCTTGACTCCGAGCAGCAACGTGCCCTTGGCGGCCCAGTCGCGCGAGGAGCCCGAACCGTACTCGCGGCCCGCCACGAT
>CAMAWJ010000032.1 GCA_945861955.1 Bifidobacterium breve | reverse complement strand
TCCTCCCCTCCATCAACTGTGGTGCGTCGATGCCAGGGAGGACATGACATCCGCGCGGTTGTGGTGTCCTCCCTAGATGGCGGTCAGGCGAGCGTCTTCGGCTAGTCGATGCGGGCCACGTAGACCTCGCCGTCAAGGACAGCGAAGGTCGTGGCGTCATCGAGCTGGAGAGCATCTTGCTCGCCTAATACGTACTCGTAGCCATCGACTTCGATCGTGGCAGAGGTGCCGAGCGCAATCGCGAAAGCGATGTGTTCCTCGATCTGTAGGGTGTCGCCGATATTCAAGATGTCGACCATCCCCTCCACGCGCGTGCGGTCCCACATCAGGTTGAGATCGCGGCCGCTACCCGGCGCCATCGTCAGGCCTGTCGGCACATCGCCAGGGAACGCAATCGCCTCGTGTTCGGCGAGCGGCTCGGGATCGGCGCCAGCGATCGTCAACTGCACGTCCTCGCCCTCAAGCAACACGAGGATGCGATCAACATCGGGGATTTCCGAGAACGGCCCATCGCCGGCGAGGTCGGCCATCGACAGCCGCCAGAGAAATGGCGCTTCGCTTTCGCCCGAGCTCTCGTCGATCGCGATCTCGTGGGTCACACCAGCACCGTTACGCCACGGCATCGCCGCGTAGTCCGAGGACGGCAGGTAGGTAATGAGAGCCATACGGGCAGTATGCGGGTCGTGGCGGATCTGCGATTCCCTGTACGATCTTCGCCACGGATGAACGTCTTGCCCCGCATCACAAAGATCCGCCTGCCCTCGGAGGTCTTCGATCTCCCGATCGACAAAATTCGTGCGGGCTACTACTCCGATGCGTACTTCAACTACACGCAGAAGGTGCTGGAGCGAGACGACCACCGACCACGCGTCTTGGTGCAGGTCTTCCAGCGCTACTCCTCGGTGCTTGGTGGGGTTGACGAGGCGATCGCGACGCTGCGTGAGTGTGCCGGCTTGATGCGCGACGACGGTACCTGGCAGTCGGGTTGGGAGGACCTCGAGGTCCATGCGCTCTACGACGGTGACGAAATCGAGCCGTGGGAGAGCGTGATGACGATCGAGGGCGACTATGCCTTCTTCTGTCATCTCGAGACGGTGTACCTCGGCAGCCTCGCACGCCGAAGTCTTGTTGCGACCAATGTTCGCGAGGTTGTCCAGGCCGCTTCGCCAAAGCCGATCATGTACTTCCCCGCGCGTCACGACCACTACCGCGTGCAGACGGGTGATGGCTATGCCGCGCACGTCGCAGGCGCAATTGGTGTCTCGACGGATGCCCAGGCAGCCTGGTGGGGCGATCGTGGTCTCGGTACGGTGCCGCACGGTCTGATCGCTGCGTACGGTGGCGATACGGTCGCGGCGGCCGAGGCCTTTGCCCGCTGTACCGACCCCGAGCAAAACTTGGTGGTGTTGGTCGACTTCGAGAACGACAGCGTGGGGACGGCGTTGAAAGTGGCCGATGCGTTGGGCAAGCGCCTGTGGGGCGTGCGCCTCGATACGTCGGGCACGATGGTGGATCTTTCGTTGTGGGACATGATGGGCCGCTTCGATCCGCGTGGTGTCAATCCACAGTTGGTCTGGAATGTACGCAGTGCACTCGACGCGGCGGGGCACGAGAACGTACGGATTGTGGTCTCCGGTGGCTTCAATGCCGACAAGATCCGCGCCTTCGAGGCTGCCGGTGTCCCCGTCGACTCGTATGGCGTTGGTTCGGCCCTGATTCGGGGTGCGCGTGACTTTACCGCCGATGTGGTGATGGTCGACGGTAAGGCGGGTGGCAAACGTGGACGCGATCCACTGCCGAATCCGCGCCTCGAACGCGTCGTCTGAGTCTGCTGCCGACTCCTTCCAATGGTGGTGCGAAGTGGTGGTGTTTAGCAGTGGTGTCTCGTGGTGGCGTCTACGAGTTTGTTCGGCGTCTGCGGTGGCAGGCGGGCGTGGTGGCAACTTTGGGGAGGACATGACAACCGCGCGGATGTGGTGTCCTCCCCTGGGAGTGACGGTTGGGGATTCGTGGCCTTTTTGGGTTGGGGAGGACACCACATCCGCGCGGTTGTCATGTCCTCCCTGCCCAAGCCAGACGCCAGCTCGAAGATTAGAACGCAGATCATCTAGAGAGGCCGCGACGGTTGACCTCCGATACGATGCCGCCCTGTGGACGGCGCCATCGGCATTCATCACCTCGGCATTGCCGTGACGGATTTGGAGGCGGCCGCTCAGCGCTACGCCTTGCTGATCGGTGCGACCGTTGATCATGGCCACGACTCGGAGGAACTGGGCACGCGCGCACTGGCAATTCGTACGCCGGCCGGCCCGATGATCGAACTCGTTGCACCGTACGCGGACGACACCCCCGTCGGGCGTTTCATCGCGAAGCGCGGCGAGGGCATGCATCACGTCGCCTATGAGGTGGCCGATATCGACGCCGAGTGCGCACGGTTGCTGGCCGCTGGAGTTGAGATGATTGACGAAGCGCCGCGTGCGGGGCTGTTCGGTCTACAGGTCGCCTTTATTCACCCTGACGCCCTACGTGGCGTCTTGCTCGAAATCGTCCAACCGGGAGGACATCAGCATGGCTGAGAACGTGCGGGTAGAGATTGGGTTTGTTGGCGGCGGCACGACCTCCGCGACGCTTTCGGATGCAGCGTGGAAGAAGCTGCTGAAGGCCGTCGGGAGCGGTCAGGAGGGCGTCCTCGAGCTCGCCTCCGAGGCTGGCGACCTGTTCGTGCGCTCGAGTCAGGTTGCGTTTATGCGCGTCCTCTCGAAAGAGGCGCGCGTCGGCTTCTAACGGCGTTCTCGGGACGATCGCTGCCGCGGACGATGCGCTGCTCGTCGCGGCTGCGCGTCTGCGGAGCCCCGAGGTCGATCGTGTCGTCACGAGCTACTCGCGGCTGGGCAATAGCGGTTTCGGTTGGGTTGCGCTTGGTGTTGTCGTCTCGCTCGCGAAGCGCGATGCGCGCCCCGCGATCGCAACTGCGGTTGCCGTCTGGGGGACGCTTGGTGTCAACTACGGCGTCAAGCTGATCGCCAAGCGCGAACGGCCGAACCTCGATGATGCACCGCAGACAATCGAGGCTCCGACCTCGTCGTCGTTCCCGTCGTCGCATGCGGCGATGTCGGCGGCGGCTGCCGTTGCGCTTGGCGATGCGGTTCCGTTTGCGCGGTTGCCACTGAAGCTTGCCGCGGTCTCGATGGCATACACGCGAGTCCATCTTGGCGTCCACCACCCAAGCGATGTGATGGTTGGATATGCGCTCGGCGCCGTCACGGGTCGCGCGGCGCGGCTCGTCGTGAGGGCGCGGCGGCGCCGCTAAGGAGCGAGCCCGGATATCGTCACATCCTGTGGCTAGCCTCGAAATCGGAATCATCGGTCTGCCGAACTGCGGCAAGACCACCATCTTCAATGCGCTGACTGGCGCGGGCGTCGTCGTCCAGCCGTTCGCTGCGACTGAGGTTTCGGTCAATACGGGTGTCGCGCAGGTGCCAGATGCACGCATGGCACCGCTCGCAACCATCGAGGATTCGCAGCGGCTGGTGCCGCCGACGGTGCAGTTGGTCGATGTGGCGGGCCTGCAGCGTGGCGCTGGTCGCGATGGTGGGCTGAGTGGCGAGTTTCTCCAGGCCCTGCGCGCAGCAGACGCCTTGATCCACGTCGTGCGCACCTTCCAAGACGAAGCCGTCTTCCATGTCGATGGTCGTATCGACCCGGCAGCGGATGCCGAGGGTGTCGATCTCGAGTTGTTGTTTGCGGACGGCGCGCTGGTGACGAAGCGCCTGGAGCGCCTCGAGCGAGCCGTCAAGGTGGGGCAGAAGGAGGCCAAGGCCGAGGCCGACTTGTTGGCCGAGCTCGGTGTGGTGCTTGATGCTGGTTCGCCCGCTCGCGATTTTGCCAAGTTCAAGACGCTGCCGCTCGAGGTGCAATCCGATCTCTTGACGGCGAAGCCAATGATGTACGTCGCCAACACCTCCGAGTCCGGCGACCCCGAGGCGGTTGCGGCGCTGCAGGCCTATGCGGGCAGCGCCGAGGTGGTCGGGGTTGCGGGTCGCTTCGAGTCGGACCTGGCAGAGATCGAGGATCCTGAGGAGCGCTCGTTGTTTCTTGCCGAGATTGGGCAGGAGGAGCCGAGCGCGCCACGTGTTGCTGCTGCGGCCTTCCGGATGCTCGAGTTGATCACATTCTTTACCGCGGGTCCAAAGGACGTCTGGGCCTGGACGATTCGTCAGGGCTCGAATGCTGTCGAGGCGGGGGGCAAGATCCACACCGATATCGCTCGCGGCTTCATTCGCGCCGAGGTCATCAACTGGCAAGACCTCGTCAACGCGGGCTCGCGCGCCGAGGCTACGAAGCTCGGTCAGCTGCGTGTTGAAGGCAAGGACTACATCGTCCAAGACGGCGATGTTCTCAACGTGCGCTTTAACGTCTAGGCGCTACGCTCTAGGCAGGCAAGATCGACCTGCGGGAAGGAGCCTGAGATGAACGCCGAAGAGACAATGCGCGCGCTGGCAGCGGCCTGGGAGCACGGCGATCCCGACGCGATCGCCGACCGTTTCGCGCCCGACGGTGTCTATGAAGGACCGCTCTTCGACGGGTTTCCCGTCGGCCCCGAAGCCGTGCGTGCGGCCTGCGCCGCCGCCTTTGCGGAGATCTCCGAGGTGCGCGTGCCGATCAAGCACCTCGCGATGAGTGGCGACGTCGCGCTCGCGGAGGGACAGTTCCTCTCTGCCGATCTCGCAGGCGTGCGCTGCGACTTCGATTTAGTAATGGTTGTCGAGTTGCGCGACGGGATGATCATCCGCTTCACCGAATACTTCGACACGGCCAAGCTGGTCTGAGTCGTGGCGAACGACCTCCCCGAGGAGATCGAAGTGGTGGTGGTGGGCGGTGGCCATGCGGGTATCGCGATCAGCGAGCATCTCGGCTCTCGAGGGATTCCACACATCGTGCTCGAACGCGATCGCATTGCCGAGCGCTGGCGTTCGGGTCGTTGGGACTCGCTCGTGGCCAACGGTCCTGCGTGGCACGATCGCTTCCCGGGTCTCGCTTTCGAGGGCGTGGAACCCGATGCCTTCCCGGGCAAGGAGCGCGTCGCCGACTACTTCGTCGACTACGCCAAGCAGATCAAAGCGCCGATTCACACCGGCGTCGACGTCACGTCGGTGCAGCGCCGTGGTGACCGCCGTGGCTTCCGGGTGGAGACCTCGGCCGGAGCGATCGACGCCGACTATGTCATCGCAGCGACAGGCCCCTTCCAGGTGCCGGCCATCCCCTCATTGGTGCCGGCTGACGCACCCGTGCTGCAGATCCACTCGAGCGATTACAAGAATCCGGAGCAGCTACCTGCGGGGGGCGTGCTCGTGGTTGGTGGCGGCGCATCGGGTGTCCAGATTGCGGATGAGTTGCAGCGCTCGGGACGTTCGGTGCAGATGGCGATCGGGCCGCATACCCGCCCACCGCGTCGCTATCGCGACCGCGATTTTGTCTGGTGGCTGGGTGTGCTCGGCCTCTGGGATCTCCAGACGCCACCGGCCGGTGCCGAGCACGTCACGATCGCCTTCAGTGGTGCCTATGGCGGACGCACGATCGATTTTCGAGACTTGGTCGCCGAGGGAATGGTGGTGCACGGCCGGGCCGAGTCGTATGCGGATGGCGTCGTGCACTTTGCTAGCGACCTCGCCGACAGCATCGCGTACGGCGACGCGTACTACCTCGACCTGTTGGATCAGGCCGATGCGTACGTGGAGCGCAACGGTCTCGACCTGCCTGAGGAGCCGCAGGCCCGCCTGCTCGGCCCGCTCCCCGCGTGCATCACGGAGCCAGTGCTCGAGCTCAATCTCGCCGCGGCGGGCGTGACAACGATCATCTGGGCGACAGGGTTTCGGACCGACTACGGGTGGCTGCAGGTCGACGCCTTCGACGCGGCCGGCAAGCCAGACCACAAGCGTGGCGTTTCAACCGAACCCGGTGTCTACTTTCTCGGTCTGCCGTGGCTTTCGCGGCGTGGCTCGAGCTTCATCTGGGGCGTCTGGAGTGACGCCGGGTATGTCGCCGAGCACATTGCCGGCCAGCGCATGTACGTCGCGTACCGCTCCTAGTCCTCCAACCCGGTCCGGATTGCGTTAGCCCAGCGAGAGCGTGCTCGGACCGTTGCGCTCACGGTCGCGTTCGTACTCTGCCAGCTTGTCCTCGCGCAGCAGCGTCAGGGCGATGTCGTCCCAGCCGTTGAGGAGGTTCTCGCGCGTCTTCGGGTCGACGGGAAACTCGATCGTGCGACCGTCGGGCATCACGATCGTCTGCGCCTCAAGATCAACGGTGATCTCGGCGGGCGCGGCGTCGAGCAGCTCGCGCATCTCAGCCTCCCGCAGCTCGACCGTCAAGAGACCGATCTTCGCGCAGTTGGAGCGGAAGATGTCGGCGAAGCTCTGGGCGATGACGACGCGGTAGCCCCAGTCCTGCAGACCCCACGGTGCGTGCTCGCGCGACGAGCCGGAACCGAAGTTCGGGCCGGCCACGAGGATCGGTGCGTCGCGGAACTCGGGGCGCTCGAGGACGAAGTTGTCTTCGTCGTTGCGCCAGTCGAAGAACAGAAACTCGCCAAAGCCCGTGCGCTCGATGCGCTTAAGAAACTGCTTGGGCATGATCTGATCGGTATCGACGTTGGCGCGGTCAAGCGGTGCGGTCGTGCCGGTAATGCGGATGAACGGCTCCATCGTCTACTCCCACTCTCGAACGTCGGTCAGGTGCCCGGTAATCGCAGCAGCGGCTGCCATCTCGGGACTCATCAGGTGTGTGCGGCCGCCCTTGCCCTGGCGTCCCTCAAAGTTGCGGTTCGAAGTCGAGGCGCAGCGCTCGCCCGGCTGGAGAATGTCTGGGTTCATGCCGAGGCACATCGAGCAGCCCGCATTACGCCAGTCGAAGCCAGCGTCGACGAAGATCTTGTCGAGGCCTTCGCGCTCGGCCTGGGCCTTGACGAGCATCGAGCCAGGCACGACCATCGCGTTGACGGTCGAGGCGACCTTGTGGCCTTCAACGATCTGAGCGGCGGCACGGAGATCCTCGATGCGGCTGTTGGTGCAGGAGCCAATGAAGACTCGGTCGATCGTCACGTCCTGTAGCGGCGTGCCGGCCTTCAGGTCCATGTACGCGAGCGCGCGCTCCTCATCGGCGTTCGTCGGCTCGGGCACGGAGGCGGTAATCGCGGCAACCTGGCCCGGGTTCGTGCCCCACGAGACCTGTGGTGCCATGTTTGCCACGTCGACGATCTCGACGTGGTCGTACTCGGCGTCGGGATCGGATCGCAGCTGGCTCCACTCGGCGACGGCAGCGTCGAAGTCTTTCGGCGCACCCGGCTTGCCTTCGACGTAGGCAAAGGTCGTGTCGTCGGGTGCCACGTAGCCTGCCCGAGCGCCAGCCTCGATCGACATGTTGCAGATCGTCATGCGGCCTTCCATCGACAGCACCTCGATCGCGGGGCCGGCGTACTCGAGCACGTAGCCCGCACCGCCAGCAGCGGTAAACTGGCCGATTAGTCCGAGGATGAAGTCCTTCGCGACGATGCCACGACCAGCCTCGCCCTCGAAGCGGACGAGCATCTTCTTGGCCTTGGTCTGCGGTAGGGTCTGCGTGGCGAGCACGTGCTCGACCTCGCTGGTGCCAATACCGAAGGCGAGTGCACCGAAGGCGCCGTGCGTCGCCGTGTGCGAGTCGCCGCAGACGATCGTCATGCCCGGCTGCGTGACGCCGAGCTCGGGGCCAATCACGTGGACGATGCCTTGTCGGCGATGGCCCCACGGGTAGTAGACGATGCCGAAGTCTTCGACGTTCTGCTTGAGCGTGTCGATCTGCTTCTTCGAGATCGGGTCGCTGATGCCGTCCTCGAGCGCAGAGGTCGGCGTGTTGTGGTCGGCCGTCGCGAGCGTACGGTCGGGGCGACGGACACCACGACCGGCGAGGCGGAGGCTCTCAAAGGCCTGTGGGGTCGTGACTTCGTGGATCAGGTGCAGGTCGATAAAGAGCAGGTCGTTATCGATCACATGCGAATCCCAGATCTTCTCGTAGGTCGTGCGTCCCACCGCGGCGCTCCTTCTGCTGCTTGCGTAGCGGAACGCTATCAGCGTCAAGGACGTATCCTGCCGGTATGTCCGATCAGACTCCGCCGAAGTTGATCCAGCGCTGGGAGAACCTCGAGATGGGCTTGCAGTTCTTGATCGCATTCATCGTGCTGATCCCGATCATCTCGCTGCTGCATTGGACGGCACTCAGCCAGCCGCCCGCTCGTGGTGCGATTTACGGGCTGTTCTGGGCGTTGCCCGCTGCGTTCCTGATTGCTATCGCGTCGCAAAACGAAAAGCGCAAGCGCCGCGCATTGCAGAGCAAAAAAGACGAGTACGGCGACACGACGGACTCTTCTCAACCCTGATGTACGCTACGCAGTTTTTTCGTTGTGGCGGTTAAAACTGTGTTGCTGCGAGGCGCTGGCGATACGTAAGCACGAGTGGGTCGTCGGCTGGGCGCTCGGCGAAGATGCCGATGAAGATGCGACGAATCGTGTCGAGCCGCTGCTCATCGGATGCATCGACCAGGGCGACCATGCCGTCGAGTGAGGCCGTCAGATCGGTCGTGTAGTGCGCGAGGCAGCCGGCGAGTTCGGGGTCACTGTCCGGGTTCGAGAGCACGCGCGAGCGCTCAAAGAGGCCAGCGCCAATCGGGTGGTGTCCGACCGTCATCAGCACGAAGTGGGCCTCGAGCGTGTCGCCGCGGTCGAGCAGGAGACGACCGAGAGCGATCGTCATGGTGGGTTCCAGCGGGTCGGCGGCGAGCGCGGCGCGCAGCAACGCCTCATCGTTGGTCGCGAGCGCCTGTTCGGCCTGGGTCAGTGGCAGCGCCGTCAGAAACGCATCGATCGCAGCGCGCGGCTCGGGCCCCGTAATCTCGGCGCGGAGGACGCCGTTGAGGACACCCTTGGTGCTCGGTGCGATCTGGATGCCGAAGACGGCTGTGGCCTGCGGGTTCTGCTCGGCATCGATTGAGACCAGCGTGTAGTCGAGGCCGTGGTCGCCGATTGCCTCGGCGAGATCGTCGACGTAGGTGGCGCTCGGATCGTTTTCGCCGGCGTGCAGGACGACGACGATCGGGCCGAAGAAGGAGGCGTCGAAGACGTTGTGCTGGAACGTCTCGTCTGTGACGATATGGGCGAGCACGGCAGGATCTTATCTGGCGCGGGGCGCTAGTACAACGCCGAGGCGAGGCGCTTGCGATAGGTCAGGACGATCGGGTCGTCGACGGCGCGCTCGGCAAAGATGCCGATCATCACCCGGCGGACACGGTCTTTGCGTGCGTCGTCGGCTCCTGGCACCACGTCGAGCATCGCCTGGAGCGAGCCTTCGGGATCGCCAGCAAGCGCTTCGAGCGCACGGGCGAGCTCGGGGTCGAGATCGGGCGTCAGCACGATCTCGGCGCAGGCCAACAGACCGTCGGCTTGAGGAGCGTGGCGGGCGGGTTCGAGGACCGTGATCGCCTCGGCGGTGTCGCCGCGGGCGAGCAGAATGCGGGCGAGCGCCATGGCGGCGTCGACGTTCTGATCATCTTGGGCGAGTGCGGCGCGTAGCGAGTCCTCGCTGGTCGTCTCGACGGCGACTTCAGTCTCAACGTTGGTCTCGGTTGCTACGAGCGTGTCGAGGAAGGCCTCGACTTGCGAGGGCTGCAAAAGCCCGACGAACTCGTTGACTACCTGCCCGTTGCGGAAGGCCTTGACGGCGGGAATGCTCTGGATCTTGAAGCTCGCTGCGAGTTGCGCGTTGGCTTCGGTGTCGACCTTGACGAGCTTGATCGCCCCACCACGCGAGGCGACAGCGGCTTCGATAATTGGCGCGAGCTGCTTGCAGGGCCCGCACCAATCGGCCCAGAAATCGACGACGACAGGAACGTTGTGGGAGGCCTCGATGACTTCGCGTTGGAAGTCGGCCTCGGTGACATCAACAGCCATGCACCTATCGTAGGCGAGACGCGGCTTTCCCTGTCCGCTTTGGCATCCCGGTGGCCGCGTGATTCGCGATACCCGTGCGATCCCGTACCCTGACCGCGTGGTCAGTACCCGTGCAGCTATTCGACGCCTGAGCGCTGCGCGTGCGATCTCGGTGACGGGGTCGCAGGTCGCGATGATCGCGTTGACGTTTCATATCTACGAGATGACGAACTCGGCTGTCTGGGTTTCGGCGGTCTTTCTTGCCACGTTCGCGGCGATGGGAATCCTGACGCCGATCGGTGGTTGGCTGGGTGATTCCTTCGATCGGCGCAAGGTGATGATCATCTCCGACGTTGGCGCAGCTGTCTTTTTTGCCGGGCTCGTCTTTGCGAACGAGCCGTGGATGCTGATTGCCTTGGCGTTCCTCGCGACGGCTGCAGAGATGCCGTTCTTGCCGGCCTCGCAGGCAGCGATTCCGAACTTAGCGGCGGATGAGGATCTCGCCTGGGCCAACGGGCTTGTCTCGCAGGCCTTCGCTCTTGGGATCACTGTCGGTCCACTGATCGGTGGCGTGCTGGTCGGTGGAGTCGGTGCGAGTACGGCGTTTGGCATCAACGCGTTCTCATTCTTGGTGTCTGCTGCGCTCGTGTGGAGCGTGAAGGGCCGCTTCCAAGAAAAGCGTGCAGTTGGTGCCGAACGGCCACCAAAGGTGCGCTTTACCGAGGGTCTGCGGATTGTCTGGCAGATCCGGCTGCTGCGGTTGATCGTGTTGGCCGAGGTAGTCGCGTACAGCGTGGTTGGCTGGGCGATGGTTGCGGATGCGCCACTGGCCAAGCTCTTCGATGTGGGTGCGATTGGCTTTGCGGCGCTGATCTCCTGTTGGGGTGTGGGCATGCTGATCGGCTCGTGGGGGATTGGGCGGTGGCTCGGCGAGCGGCGGATCGAGGCGAAGATTCTGCTGATTGGCATGCTGATTGATGGCGTGATGATTGCCTTCATGGGCCTTAGTCCCTGGTTTGTGTCAATCCTGATTGTCAGTGTGATTGGCGGCGCCGCCTCGGGGTGTGTCAACGTCTCGCGCCAGACGCTGCTGCAGCGAGCCGTGCCCGATCATTTGCGTTCGCGCGTGTTTGCGGTGGCCGAGGTGACGGCAACCGTTTCGTTCACGCTTGGTTTGGCGATCGCGGGTCCTGCGATCGAGTTGATTGGTGTACGCCCGTCCTACGTCCTCTCGGGCGTCGTCTTCGCCTTGGGCGCCTTGATCTTGATCCCCGTCGTGCGGCGCCCGGTCATCCAGTCAACGTCGCCATGACATGGCGGACATGACAAGTGCGCACTTGTCATGTCCGCGAGCCAATGGTCACGCACCACTTGCGCTGGACACAACAAGTGTGCGATTCTTCGCACATCTGTTGTGTTGAGGAGAGAGAGGTTGCTGATGTCTGTGACTCCGAGCGATATCCAAGAGGAGCTCGTTGCGCTTGCGCGCTCGTTTGCCGAGAAGGAGATTCGGCCCGTCGCTGCGCACTATGACGAGACGGAGGAGACGCCGTGGGAGCCGTTTAATAAGGCCTCCGAGCTTGGCCTCACCTCGTACGACCTGCCCGAAGAGTTTGGCGGCGGCGGCATCACCGATC
The DNA here is from genome assembly GCA_945861955.1 of Bifidobacterium breve. Lineage (GTDB taxonomy): Bacteria > Actinomycetota > Thermoleophilia > Gaiellales > F1-60-MAGs149 > F1-60-MAGs149. Next base: position 172 of record CAMAWJ010000032.1, on the reverse strand, counting down.
TTACGACTGCGTGCCTGATCCACGAGGAGTTGACGTACGGCGACGCGCCGATCGGCAACTTCATCGGCTCGGCCTCGTTCTTTGCGGGCGTCATTGTCGAGCTCGGTACCGAGGCGCAGAAGGCGCGCTGGGTACCGCCGCTCTGCGGTCCTAACCCGAAGCTCGGTGCGCT
>CAMAWJ010000031.1 GCA_945861955.1 Bifidobacterium breve | reverse complement strand
TCACGCCCGAGCCGCCACCAGCCGAGGCATTGGCGGCCTGCAGGTCCATGGTGCCGTCGAGCGGGAGGTCGCGCTGGTCGATGCGGTCAAGGCCCCACGAGGCCGCGCGAGGCGAGCGAACTGGCGCGCCGGGGGTGACGGCTGAGGACGGTGCCGAGGCAGCGCTCGTACCAATCGCATTGGTGGCAGTGACGGTAAAGGTGTACGCGGTGCCGTTGCGCAGGGAGCCAATCGTGCAGGCGCGCGTGCCTGCCGTCGAACACTTGCCGCCACCTGGAGCGGCCGTTGCCGTGTAACCCGTGATTGCGCTGCGCCCGTTTGAGGCGGGTGCGAGCCAACCGACGCTGACCTTGCCGTTGCCCGCAGAGGCCGTCACTCCTGTTGGGGCGTCGGGCGCGGTCGGTGCCGCTACCTGGGTAAAGGTCCAGCCCAAGACGGTGCTACCACGAAGGCCACCGTAGCCATCGATGGCGATCTTGATTGTCGTGCCGGCGGTGACATTGACCGTCACCGCGCTCCAGAGGCCACCGCCAGAATCGTCGTTTGCCGCGAGCGTCGAAAGTGCCCCAACGGTCGTACCGGTGTAGGCACCAAGCAGCGTGTCGTACGAGCTGCCTTGCGTGCTGAGGGCAAACGTGCCGTCGGAAGGAGCCGTCCAGCGGTACCAGAGCGACGCCGAGCCGCCGTAGCCGCCGTGGGTCGGCTCGTTGGTCTCGCGCGAGGCGTTGACGGTCGAGCCGGCAAGCGAGCCCGTCGAACCGGTGATCAGTGCGGCATCGGCGAAGGCATCGTTGGTTGCGGCTGGAACAGGTACGGCTGTGATGGCGCTCGAGTAGGCGCCGGTGCTGGCGCTGTTGACTGCCGCCACTCGGAACGAGTACGTCGTGCCGTTCGTCAGGTCGGTGACCGTCGCTGTGGTGGCATTCGAAATGCCGTCGGCAACGGTCGTCCACGCACCGCTGCCGGAGGCTCGCTGGATGACGTAGTCGGTGATTGCAGCGCCGCCGGTGTCGGCGGGCACGTCGAAGGTCAACGTAATGCGCGCATTGCCGACAGTCGCGACGAAGTTGCGCGGGGCACTAGGGGCTGTGACGGGTCCGGGCGTGAAGGTGCCAGATGCCAACAGCAGGTTGGGTGATCCTGCTCCCGCACCGGTGACCACCGATGGCGTGGCGGTGGCGAGCAGGCGTGCCGTGATCGTGGCAGGGGTGGCGGCCGCATCGGCGCTGAGCAGCAGGGCGGCAACGCCAGCCACGTGAGGTGCAGCCATCGAGGTACCGGAGATCGTGTTGGTGGCCGTCGTCGAGGTGTACCAGTCCGACGTGATGCTCGAGCCCGGGGCAAAGACATCCAGGCAGGTGCCAAAGTTGGAGTAGGAGGCGCGTGCATCGTTGCTTCCCGTGGCGCCGACGGTAATGGCGGTGGGCTCGCTGGCAGGCGACGAGGTGCAGGCATCCGTGTTGGAGTTGCCCGCTGCGACGGTATAGGTGATGCCATCGGCAATGCTGCGCGCAACCGCAGCGTTGAGGGATGCCGAGGCCGAGCCGCCGAGGCTCATGTTGGCGACCGCGGGGGTGCCTGCTGCATGGTCGGCGGTCACCCAGTCGACACCTGCAATCACGCCCGTGTTCGAGCCGGAGCCGGCACACGACAGCACGCGCACGGGTACGAGGCTGACGCCCTTGGCGACGCCGTACGTGGTGCCACCAACGGTGCCAGCGACGTGGGTGCCGTGGCCGTTGCAGTCTGTTGTGCCGTTACCGTCGCTGATCGCCGTGTAGCCACTCAGCACCCGCCCACCAAAGTCGCTGTGCGTGCCCAGAATGCCGGTATCAATGATGTAGGCCTTCACGCCAGTACCCGTGGCGGTGTAGGTGTACGTCGAGTTGAGTGGCAGGTTGCGTTGATCGATGCGGTCAAGGCCCCACGTGGCGGGGTTCTGCGTGGCGTCGATGCCGACCACGCGATCGGGCTCAATGCGCGTCACCGAGGTGTCCTGTGCGAGTGCTGCGACCTGGCTGGCCGTGAGGTCGGCGGTAAAGCCGTTGAGGGCGTGAGTGAAGACAGCAAGTGGTGTGGCACCGGCGCTGCGGGCAAACACTGCAGGCTGCTTGCTCGCCACGACCGTGACGATGTAGCGGTTTGGAATCACGGAACCGATCTTGGCGCCCGCCGGTACGGTGGCAGCGCTCGTTGCGTCAAGAGCGTAAAGCTGACGGTCGCGCTCGACGACCAAGACCTGAGGGTCGTTGCGCAGCCGACTGACGTCGGTCGGGTCGAGGTTGGCGACAAACCCGTCGATGCCGTGGCGGAAGACCTGGCTGACGTCGTTCTGGCGTGCCTCCTCCGAGTTGACCTTGCTGGTGAGGCTGGCACTGTCGTCCAGGATCACGACGTAGTCCTGCGATGGCGCAGCGTGCGCGAGCGCAGGTGTCACCGCGAAAGCGGAGAGGGCGATTAGGAGAGAGGCAAAGCGACGCATGAGCTAGTCCCGATTTGGGTGTGGAGGGCACCGAAATACTGCACCCATTGTAGGTGACGGGCGAGCAATCGAAATCTGACGGTCTGGTCTGGCGTGGCGTGCATTGGGGGAACCATCGCTGATCAGTATTAAGAATCTGTTGCGCCCGTATTGTGATCGGGAGCACATCAATAAAAGCTCCTGCGTTAGACTGCCCTAACTCGTGACGGTCTCGCCCCTTACTCCGACCGATCTAGCCCGCATCCGCGCAGATTTTCCGATTCTCGCGCGGGAACTGCACGGACAGCCACTGGCCTATCTCGACTCGGCCTCGACGTCGCAAAAGCCGCAGCAGATGCTCGACGCCATGACGAGCTTCTACTCGACCTCGAATGCCAACGTGCATCGCGGCGTCTATACGCTTGGCGTGGAGAGCACGGATGCCTTCGAAGCGGCGCGCGATGCCGTTGCTGCGCTGCTGAACGCACCGTCTCGTCGCGAGGTGATCTTTACGCGCAATACGACTGAGGCGCTCAACCTCGTCGCCAAGACGTATGGCGTGCAGAACTGTGGTCCCGGGGACGTGATCGTCTCCACGGTGCTCGAGCACCACGCCAACCTCGTGCCGTGGCAGGTGCTGGCCGAGCAGACCGGGGCCACGCTGCGGTTTCTCGACATCGATGACGAAGGCAACCTCCAGCTCGACGCGCTCGACGCGATCGCGCGTGAGGGCAACGTCAAGCTCGTCGCGGTCACCCACCAGTCGAACACGCTCGGGGTGCGCCCGCCCGTGGCGGAGATCGTCGCCTGGGCACATGCGCAAGGCGCCGTTGTCGTGCTCGATGCGGCGCAGACGGTGCCCAACCGGCCCGTCGACGTGCAGGCGCTCGATGTGGATTTCCTCGCCTTCTCCGGGCACAAGACGCTCGGGCCAACAGGGATCGGTGCACTCTGGGGTCGCGAGTCGCTGCTCGCCGACCTCCAGCCCTTTCTGACGGGTGGCGAGATGATCCGCTCGGTCAAGCTCGAGCGCACGTCGTGGAATGCCCTGCCCTGGAAGTTCGAGGCCGGCACCCCCGCCTATGCCGAGGCCGTCGGGCTGCACGCGGCAATCGACTACCTGCAGGCGGTCGGCCTCGAGGCGATTGACGCCCACGAGCACGCGATCACGGACTACGCGCTTGGACGTCTCGCCGAGGTGCCGGGCCTGCGAATTATTGGACCTCAGACTGCGGCAGCACGGGGTGGCGTCGTCTCCTTTGTGCTCGACGACGTGCACCCGCACGACATTGCCGAGATCCTCGATCGGCATGCTGTCTGTGTGCGCGCCGGACACCATTGCACTCAGCCTCTGATCGAACGCCTCGGACTTGCTGCCACTGTGCGCGCCTCGTTCTACCTCACCACCACCGAAGCCGAGATCGATCGGCTCGTCGCTGGTCTGCTCGACGTACGCCGAGTGATGGGAGTCTGACGATGGACGATCTCTATCGCGAGAATCTGATGGATCACTACCAGCATCCACGTCACCACGGCCCGATGGCCGAGTGCGATGCCGAGGCTGAGGGGCAAAACCCGCTCTGCGGAGATCAGGTCATCGTGCAGGTCAAACTGACCGACGGGACGATTGAGGAGATGCGCTTTACGGGCCACGGCTGTGCCATCTCGCAGGCGGCGACGTCGATGCTGACCGAGCTCGTGCAGGGACTGACCGTCGACGAGGCGGCAGCGTTGCCTTCGCAGGCAATCCTGGACGAGCTGGCGATCCCGCTGTCGGCGATGCGCGTCAAGTGTGCTGTGCTGGGGCTCGGCACGCTCAAGCTCGCGCTTCATCGTTCGGCAGGTACCCCGCTGCCCGCCGAGTGGGGCGACACGGACGAGATGGTCTGGTCCTAGTCGGGGGCTGCGTCGAGCAGGCGTGCGCCCCGCAGGGCGAGCTCGAGGCGAAAGCGATCGTCGGCATGCTGGAGATCCAGCGATGTCAGCTTTGCGATCCGAGCCAGCCGGTAGCGCACCGTGCGCTCGTGGATGTCAAGCGCGCGGGCGGTCGCCGCCACGCTGAGGCCCTCCTGGAGCCAGGTGGTAGCCGTTTCGATGTAGTGAGGGCTACCCTGGCGATTGCTCTGCAGTGGCTCGAGTGTCAACTCGACTAAGTCGCGGAGCGTCTCGTGATCCTGTCCGATCAGAGCCTCGGGAAGCACGTCGGCGAAGGGCACGACGCCGCGTAATCGGAGCCTGCTGGCAACCTCGAGCGCACGCTCGGCCTCGCCGAACGAGGTTCGGATACCGGTTACACCAAGGCCCGGGCGGCCAAGGCCCGCCGTCTCGGCGCCACGAGGGACACGGCCACTGACAATCGCGACAATCGTTCCGCTCCGGACGCCAACGAGCAAGGCGACATCGCGCAGGCGCTCCAAAACGGCGGTGGACACGGTGCCAACGACCAGCACGCTGCGGCGCCCGCCGAGATCGATGCCGAGGTCTGTCGCGTGCTCCATCACCTGCTCGGGCGGCGCCTGCGAAAGCACCTGGTCGAGCAAGACAACGCGCGCTTGTTCTGCGCGAAGTGCGGTCAGCACGACCTCTGGGGACTCATTCTCGGGCACGGCGGAACGTTACCGGATTCCGGCAAGGTGTGTCAGGCGCCGTCGACTTGGGCCCGCACAACCACCGGGTCGAAGCGATAGCGCACGACGCCACCAACCTCAGAGCGAACGCCACCGGCCTCGCGCAAGAACGGGGCCCACGGGCCCGGATGTTTGGCGTCGACCAAGACCCACGAGGTCCCCGTAAACGCGAGGTAGCGCAGGAGCTCTTGGCGTGGGTTCGCTGGCAGTTGCTCGTTGTAGAACCCAGTAACCGCAGGGAACTGCGTGTAGGCCAGCGGGACTGCCGCAGCGCTATAGCCACCCGCCATGCGGTAACGCATCTTGGCGAGCGCCTGCCAGTACATGCCGTTGCCACGGAACGAGTAGGGCAGGATCAATACGATCGCGTCGTCGGGAATCGCGGCGGTCGCTGTGGCGTCCTGAATGCCCGGCGGCGTCTCCAAATCTGTCCGCCAGAGATCGGCACGCGGCGTCGGCAACAGGCAGATCAGCGCCACCACGAGCAGACCCAGACGGGCCGCATACCACGGCAGTCGATCGCCTCGCCGACGCGTCACAAAGAGCGCGCCGAGCAGGGCAAGCCCAAGCCACGCATAGACCACGATGCGTGTCGGCAAAGCGAGCTGGATCAGAGGCAGGTGCGTAAAGATCTGCCACGGCATGCTCCAGTACGCGTCGCCGCTGATGGTTAGGTGCGAACCAAATGACAGCAGGATCGCGGCCACGGTCGTGACGACAATCACCCAGACGAACCGCTCGTGACGCCAGCGCCAGATGCCACCCAACGCAGCGAGGACGAGCAGCGGACCAAGGTAGGCCAACTGTTCGGTGAGGTTGCCAACAAACTGCAACGAGTCGGCCTGGAAGCGCGCACCCCCCACCCACGTGATCACCGTCGGGACGACGAGGTTCTTGAGATCGAGCGGATAGAGATCGGGTCGGATCCGGTCGTTGATTGGGTTCGGGTGCAGCAGGGCGGCTAGGAGCAGCGGTGAGATGATCGCAACCGCAAGGGCATACCCCGCCACGATCAACGGCAGCGTCCGCAGAATCCGGCCACGGAGTTCGCTCGGGCCAATCGCGATGGCAGCGAGGATCGCGAGGCTCCCGACCACCGTCGCCGTTGCAGCCACCTCGGTGAAGATCAGAAACTGCAGCGCAATCAGCCCAGCCAGAGCCAAGACTCCACGACCTGGACGAATCGACTGCTCGACGAGGCGAATGACGACCAGCACGATCAGCGGCAGTGCGGCGACCAGCGCGAGGTTGAGGTGGTTGAGGGTTTGGCCGAGCAGGTACGAGGAGAACCCGAAGATCCAGCCACCCAAGATCGCGGCCAACGAGTCCTGCGTGATATGACGGCAGAGCAGGTACGCCGTCCACGCAGCCAGGGCCGGGGCCGCAATTGCGAGCGTGTTGTGCGTGACGAGCGGACCGGCGAGCGCGGTCAGGGGGGCAAAGAGCAACGCGGGCCCCGGGATCGTGGTCGCCCAGGCGAGGTTGAAGCCCATCGGCGCGTCAATACGATCGGTCAGAAAGGGCGACTGGTTGCCCGCCACGACTTCGACCCAATGGACGAGTGACCAGGCGAAGAAACCCTGGTCGCCCCCGAAGCTGCCGACGACAGAGTCGCGGGGCGCTTGGAGGACGAAGCGACCGATCAGCACGACGGAACCGAGCACGTACCCGAGCAGCACGAGGAGCGGCTCGAGACGTCGCATACCGCGGAGTGTACGCGCCAACGAAGAAGGGCCGGGTGGTTGCCCACCCGGCCCTCCGGTCGAACGCTGGTCATACGTAAGGTGCGCTACGGCGGTGAGCCGCTGCCCCAACGTTGGCTAGACGATTCCCTGTCGGTCCAGGGACACGCCCTTACGTGCGCCGACCTCCACTTGCCGTACAGATGCTATCCAAGAACGGACCACCTCCCTTCCGCGGTAGCGAAAAAGTATCAACGGGATCGGACGTGGTTACTGGAAGTTTTTCCAGTACGCACTCGGCGTCGGACCAACCTGGCCCTGGTACTTCGAACCGAGCGCTCCCGAGCCATATGGGTGCTCTGCTGGACCGTCGAGATTGAGGAACGACAGCTGTCCGATCTTCATCTCGGGATAGAGCGTGATCGGTAGGTTGGCGACGTTCGCGAGCTCGAGCGTGACGTGACCATCGAAGCCGGGGTCGATAAAGCCCGCGGTCGAGTGGACCTGCAGTCCGAGGCGTCCCAGCGAACTCTTACCCTCGAGGCGCGAGACGATGTCGTCGCTCAGGGTGACGCGCTCGAGCGTAGCGCCGAGCACGAATTCGCCGGGATGCAGAATAAACGGCCCACCGTCGGTGATCTCGATCAGCTCGGTCAGTTCGGCCTGCTCCTGCTTGACGTCGATGTGGCCGTAGCGGTTGTTGCGAAAGACGCGGAAGCGCCGATCGCAACGTACGTCGACGCTGGCAGGCTGAATCAACGTCTCGTCGAACGGATCGAGCGCAATGCGCCCTGCCGCAATCGCGGCGCGGATTCCACGGTCAGAGAGAACCATCTGGCGGCAGTTTGGCAGGAGCGGGGGACGGTCGGTGCCAGCGCGGTGCAGTACGCTGCGCCGTGTGAGCAGTCGGGTCATCGCACGCCGCTACACGCTCGAGGTCCCAGAGGCCTCGGCGCCCGGGCGCGTGGTCTGGCGCGGACGCGACGCAGTCAGTGGTGGTGCGGTCGTCGTGACGCTGCTTGCTGAGCACCCGCAGGCCGATGCAACGCTGGCAGCACTCGTTGCCGTGCGCCATCCATCGCTGCCGGTGATCCTCGACCATGGTGTCGAAGATGAGACGCGCTATGTCGTCACCCCGGCGCGCGCGGGGCAGACGGCGCGCCTGCGACTTTCGGCTCGAGGCCAGCTGACCGGAGCCGACGCGGCTGCGCTTGGCGTTGCAGTTGCGGACGCGTTGGCGACGTTGCACGAGCGCGGCTTGGTGCAGGGGGCGGTGAGCCTCGATGCACTGATCCTCGACGAGACGGGGCCACCACGGCTGGAAGATTTGGCGACGGCAGGGCTGGCTCGGCCGGCAGACCAACCAGACGACGACGTGCGTGCGCTCGCGGCGATCATGCGTGAGTTGCTGGTGATTTCGGACGATGTGAGTCTGCTCGAAGTGGCGGGTCTGTCTCCGCGCTTCGCAGGCTTGCTGCAGAGCATGGCTTCGATCAACCCACCGTCTGCGGCGCATGCGCGCGATGCTCTCCGGCGGATTGACGATGGGCTCCAGCCGCTCGCGGGCTCTGTCGACTGGGAGCCGTTCGCACCGCTTGAGGCACCGCAGCGAGAAGCGGGCGAGCGCGGCAATCGCGGGCTCAAGTTGCTCGTTGGGGCGCTTGCAGTTGCGGTCGTGGCGCTGGCCGTGGTGGTGGCGATTGCAGTGGTCGACCGACGCGACGCCGAGCAGCGTGCTGTCACGACCGGGCTGCCGGGCCTCGTCACCACCGTCGCGAACACCGCGACGGTCGAGGACTGGGTGACGACCGAGGAGTCGGTGACCACGACGGTCGAAACGGTGCCGACTGGGGCTAATCGCACACCAAGGCCGATCCGAGTCGTGGGCATCATGGCGCTCGACCCAGCGGGCGATCGCCAAGAGAACAACGCGGATGCCCGCTTTGTGATTGATCGCTCACGGAAGACGAGTTGGTCGACGGAGATCTACAAGCGGAGCACGCTTGGCAATAAGGGTGGCGTCGGGCTCGCTCTTCGCCTTGTGCAGCCAAGTCGAGTCACGCGGCTCGTGCTGCGGACCGCACCGGTCGGCGCCACGATTGCTCTCTACGCGGTGCGCGGTAGCGAGCCCGCGACAGCGCCGCGAGGGTGGATTACCCTGATCGAGCCCGTCACGCTGCAGCGCGGTCGAGCGGTACTGCGCGTTCGCCACCGCGGACCCGTCACGACGGTGCTGGTCTGGATTAGTGGGCTGCCAGCGGAGCGTGGAGCCTACGTGCTGCGCATCAACGACATTCGTGTCGTCGGCGTGCCGATTGGTGCGTGAATGCGACGAACGATGTCCTAAAAGGGTCTGACCCCATTAGGACATCTAGCGCAGCAGTGAGGATTCGGCAGCGAAGCGTTCGAGCGCGAGCTCGATCAGGCGCGTCAGTAGGTCGCTGTAGGCGACACCGCTGGCCTCGAACATGCGCGCGTAGTAGCTCGTCGCCGTAAAGCCGGGGATCGTGTTGATCTCGTTCAGCACGATGCGGTCGGCACAGCAAAAAAAGTCGATCCGCGCCATGCCGTGGCATGCACAGGCCGCGAAGGCGCGTCGGGCCGTCGCCTGAATCTGCTCGGCGACGCCCGCAGGCAGCGCGGCCGGAGCGTCCAGCCACGAGCCGCCCGGCGCGTACTTGGCCTCGTAGTCGTACCACTCGCGGTCGTAGCCAATCTGCCCGACGACGGAGGTCTCGAGCCGGGTTGGATCGTTGCCGAGCACGCTCACCTCGACCTCCTCTCCACCGAGAAACTCCTCGACGAGGACCTTCGAGTCGTGCGCCAAGGCGAGGTTGAGTGCCGCCTCCAGCGCAGCGGCGTCGGCCACCTTGCTGATGCCGATGCTGGAGCCGAGGCGGGCCGGCTTGACGAAGACGGGATACCCGAGGGCGGTGGCGATGTGCGCGTGGGCCGCAGCCCGATCGGACTCGGGGAAGACCAGGAGGTCGCGGGCGACATCGATCCCCTGGCTACGCAGGATCACCTTGCAGACGTGCTTGTCCATCGTCGCGGCCGAGCCGAGCACGCCCGAGCCGACGTACGCGACGGCGAGCATCTCGAGCAGGCCTTGGACCGTGCCGTCCTCACCGAATGGGCCGTGCAGCGCAGGGAAGACGACATCGCAGCCGAGTGGTCCGCCCTGACCGGGCGTGAGCGACACGACCGAGCCGTCGGCAGCGGTCCAGACGCCCTCGCGCGAGATGGTGATGCGCACGGCGTCGAAGCGCGTCGGGTCGAGGCCCGCGGCAACGCTGTCGGCCGAGCGCAGCGACACCTCGTGCTCTGAGGAGCGACCGCCACCGAGCACGGCAACCCGCAACCGCTCGGCCACTAGGTCGTCCCCGAGTAGCGCCCAACGACGATCGTGACGGTCGAGCCCTGTGGCCTCGACGAGCCACTCGCTGGGTCCTGCGAAACGACGATGCCGTCCTGGGCAGGGTCGGTGACAGCGGTCTCTTGCGTGTTGGCAATCAGGCCAGCGTTGGTGATCTGCGCCTCAGCATTACTGCGGGTCATGTTGACGACGGACGGCACCGAGACGCTGACAGGGCCCTTGGAGACGACGACGTTGACGAAGCCACCTTGAGGGAGACTGGTGCCGACGGCGGGGTCTTGGCTGATCACCTGACCGACAGGCGCCGCGTCATTCGCTTGCGTCTCTGAGCCGAGCACGAGCCCAGCCGCGGTCAGGGTGTTTTGGGCGTTCGTGATGTCCATCTTCGTGATGTTTGGCACGGTGGCCGTCTGCTTGCCCTTCGAGATGGTCAGCGTGACGGTCGAGCCTGTCTTGACACCAACGCCACCCGATGGCGCCTGCGAAATGACGTTGCCGACGCCGACGCTGTCGGACGAATCCTCCACCGTGGTAACGAGGAGGCCGAGCACCTCGATCTGTGCCGTTGCATCGCCCACGGCAGTGCCCTGCACGTTTGGCACGGTGACGAGATTCGGGCCAGAGGAAACTTGGAGCTCGATGGTGGTACCCGTGGGTACCTTTCCGCCCGGGTTTGGACGCAGGGCGATGACCTCGCCCGCGGGCACGTCAGCCGAGCTCTGCTCAGTGATGAGGACAACCAGCCCGAGCTGCTCGAGGGTCGCGGTTGCGTCTGCTTGCGTCTGTCCGACGAGGTCGGGGATCTCGACAAGCGCACTGGTCGTCGCCGTCGACACCGTGGTCGTGCTGCCGCCATCGGACCCTCCGCGAGTAAAGGCGTAGACACCGGCAACGCCCGCGAGCAGGACGACGCCGATCACAAGCAAGAGAATCCACAGTCGCTTGCGATTGGGATTGCCTCCGCGCGTTGGTGGCGGTTCGCGTGGCGGCAGCGGGGGAGCAACGAGCGTCTCGCTGGCCAGCTGGGTCATCGCGATCGTGGCCGCACCGATCACGGACGTCTCGTCGCTGATCGGTAGTCCCTGACGCACGCGATCGAGCTCGATGCCCATCTGGTCGGCACTCTGGTAGCGCTGCGTCGGATCTTTCGCGAGCGCTCGCATGACAACCGATTCAAGAGCAACGGGCACGAGCGGATTGCGATCCGTCAGCGCCTCGGGAGCCTCCTGTACGTGGCGCATGGCAACGGTGACGGCGGCCTCGCCTTCGAACGGAACGCGACCCGAGAGCATTTCGTAGAGGACGATGCCGACGGCGTAGAGGTCGGCTGGTGGTCCGACCGGCAAGCCGCGGGCCTGCTCGGGCGCGAGGTACTGAGCCGTACCGATAATCGATCCGGCCTCCGTCATCTCGGTATCGCCGGCACTCGCAATTCCAAAATCGGCAACTTTGATCTTGCCGTCGGGCTGGACGAGGATGTTCTGAGGCTTGACGTCGCGGTGGATCACGCCTTGCTGATGCGCGATGCGGAGGGCAGCCAAAATCTGGAGCGCAATCGTGATCGCGCGCCGGGGCTCGATCGGCGACTCGCGTCGAATCATGTCCTTCAGCGTCTCGCCTTCGACGTACTCCTGAACGATGTACGACATGCCTGCGGTCTGCGACTGGTCGTAGACCTGCACGATGTTCGGGTGGTTGAGGCGCGCGGCAGCGCGGGCTTCACGCTGGAAGCGCTCGATGAAGTGGGGATCGTCGCTGTGACGATCGGCCAGCAC
>CAMAWJ010000030.1 GCA_945861955.1 Bifidobacterium breve | reverse complement strand
TGTCCTCCTTGGGTGGCGACATTTTGGGCCCGGGCCCAGAATGTCGCCTCGAAGCTGATTACGCCGTGTTACTTCAGGACCCAGCCGCCGTCGCTGATGACCTGGACGCGTTCGCCCTTGGAGGTCACTCCGGTTACGTCGAGGTCGTCGCTGCCGATCATTACATCGACGTGGATCTTGGAGACGTTGAGGCCGCGGTCGCCCGTGATTTTTGCGTCCGGGAAACGCGTTGAGGAATAGGCCGAGCCGAAGGCGACGTGCGCGACCGCGTTTTCGTCGAGCAGCGTCGTGTGGTAGACACGGTTGGACTGGCCGATTCGCGACGCTCGATCGACAAGGGCAACTTCGCCCAGGCGACCCGCACCCTTATCACGCGCAAAATAGGCGGCGAGATACTCGCGCTGCTTCGCCGTCTTCGCCTGGATCCGCTGGAGCTGACCACCCGCAAACTCGGCCTTGATGCCATCGAACATCTGACCATCAAGCGAGAGCGGACGCGTGCAGGCGAAATGGCCCTCCGCATAGCGGTAGTCCGGGCTGGCAAAGACCTCTTCGGTCGGCAGGTTCGCGCACCAACGACGACCATTTGGCGTCTTCATCTCAGCCGCACAAAAACGCGTCTTCGGCGCGAGCCCAACCTTCAGATCTGTACCAGGCGCCTTGAACTCGATCGACACGAAGTTGCGCTTGTTGACGAGCGCCGAGCGCTTGACGAGCGTCTCCACATGCTTGCCCCACGCACCAGGCGCATCGTCCGCGCCGATCCGACAGAACGACAAAAGATCCTTCGCCAACGCACGCTGTGCACGCTCGACCGACAGCTTCGGATAGACCTGCTTCGCCCAACCCGGCGCCGGATAGGCCACCACGCAAAAGCGCGCCGTACCCGCCGCGACGGCCTTCAAGTACGCCTCACGACCCGGCATGCGCGCCGTCATCTCCAGCATCGCCCGCTTCGGATCGATGCCCTTCATCAACCCCGGGTTTTCCTCGCCGGCAATCGAAATGATCGACGCGTCGGCCGCGACGAGATCCTTCATGCGCGTGAGGTGCCAGCGTGGCGACCACTTGAGCGTGGTGACATCCTTCGCGCCCGTGATGCGCGCACGACGAACCACCGGATCGACGTACAAAACATCGACAAAGCGGGCACCCGAGGCATAGGCCGCCTCGACGAGCGCATGCATGTACGGGCGTGAGCCCGGCTCGCCGTGAACGGCGACGGTATCGCCCTTTTTGATGTGCAGGCAGGTATCGATGACGGCGGCCGCGTAGCGGTCGAGCTCATCGGGTGTCATGACGGTCATATTCGAACCGTAGCGGGCGGCGCTGCCGGGAACATGCTGAACTCGGCTCCTGTACCCTCTACAGCAGTCAAACGACGGAGTGCTGGTGACGAAGGAAGAGAAGATTGAAGTCGAGGGCGAGGTGACGGAGTCGCTTCCGAACACCATGTTCCGCGTCATGCTCGATAACGGGCATGAGGTACTCGGCCATATCTCGGGTCGTATGCGACGCCACTACATCCGCATCCTGCCTGGCGACCGCGTCAAGGTCGAGCTCTCCCCGTACGACCTCACTCGCGGTCGTATCACGTACCGCTACAAGTAGCGGACGTCTACCACTCTGGGATTTCGGCTGGTCCGGACAGATCGGTCGTGGGTGGCTTCGGTGGTGCCACGCGCCTCGTCTTCGGTAGCGCCTTGGTTTTTGGTGGGCGACCTCGGCCGCGCTGGAGATTCATGCCATCCGTCGAAAACGTTGTGCCGGCAGGCTCGTCGTCGATCACGACACGGCGCATGCCCGAGGCCGTGAACTCGGGCGCCGGTGGTGCCTCGACGACTGGCTCCTCGACCTTGACCTTGCGCGGGCGGCCGCGCTTCGGCTTGACGGGGGCATCCTCGATGTTCTCCGCTGGAGCCGATTCCACGCTCGGCGCCTCCACGGCCTGATCGGATTCTGGTTGCACCTTGCGGGGACGACCGCGCTTGCGCTTGACCGGAGCCTCGTCGGATTGCTCGACCGGAGCCGCTTCGACCCCAGGAGCCTCGACCGCCACAGCCTCGACGTTCTCCTCGGGCCGTACCTTGCGAGGACGACCGCGCTTCGGTTTCACCGGCGCCGAATCGTCGACGGCCTCGACCTCCGTCGGCGCGGGAGCGGCCTGCGCCTCGGTGGCCTCTAGTGCTTCGCTGTCGACAGCCTCGACCGTCGCCGCTCCCTGCGCAGACTCGCCCGTGCGCTTGCGCTTCCGACGACGTCGACGCTTCTTCGGCTCCTCGTGAGCAGCCTCGTTTGGCAAGGCGCCGATCGACGACGGCAAGACCGAGCCCTGGAGCGCGGCTGCTGAAACGCGCGAGCGTGTCGGGCGCTTGACGCCGCGCGGCAATGGCACGTTGGAGCCCAAAGCGGCAGCGAGTGCGCGCGGATCGGCTGACATGCGAATCCGCGCGTCTTCGAGCACGCGCTCGGCACCCATGTCGACCGTGCGGATACAGGCGAGGAGGGCAGCACCAACGTCGAGCGGCTGCTCTTCGGCAATCGCCACGATCGCCTTGGCCTGCTGGCGCGCCGCATCGCCCGAGCGGCCGGACAGGCTGCGGACGAGGTCGCGGCCGCCCTCGAGAGCGGTGATGACGCGACGCTGCTGCGCATCGCCCGACGACGCGGCGAGTCGCCAGGCCCAGGCAGAGACGTAGTGGTCGGACGCTTCGCCAAAGCCATCGCCAAGCGCGAGCAGCAGCGTGCGTGAACCCTGCTGACGATCCTGACGCCACGTCGGCGCGCGCTCGACGAGCCGCACGGCCTGCTCGAACAGGTTTGTCCCCGGTCCGCTCTGAGCGAGATCGCGGAGCGCCTCGAGCCGCAGCTGACGATGCCGATTCTCGGCAGCGCACTTGGCAAAGAACACCATCCGCGCCTCGCGTGGCACTGCGACGAGCACACGCGCCAACTTTTCGAGGTCCTTTGGCTGGGCCCGTTCGGCCGCGTGTTCGGCCCACAGCTCTTGCTCGTCGAGCGGCAGGCGATCGACGGCGACGGTCTTCCAGTTGTCGCAGATAACCTGCGCACGCCGCACCGGATCGGGCGTGACGGGCACGACCCATGGCGCCTCGCGCACCAGCGCCTTTGGCAACCGGCGCCAACGGCGGCGCACGCGCGGCGGTCGCGGAGTGACGAGCGCGCCCGGCTGGAACGTATCGACGTCGAGCAGCGAGTGCAGGGTGATCGTGCGGTCTGTGTGCGGTGCGGCGGCCTCGGCGAAGTCGACGACGACGCCGGATTCCTTGCGGCGATGGAGGCGCATGACGCGACCAACGCGCTGCTGGTAGACGCGACGACTGGCGGTCGGTGCGAGATGCATGCAGACGGTTGCGCGCGGCGCGTTCCAACCCTCAGCGAGCAGCTGGGCGTTGACGAGCACGTTGACTTCGCCACGCTCGTAGGCGGCAAGCGTCTCGGCGAGTTCGCGCGGCGGCGTGCGTCCGGAGACTGCAGCGGCTTTGAGTCCAATCGCCCGCATGGCCGCAGCGACACGAACGGCGTGATCGACACCGGCGGCGTAGACGATGCCCGGGCGCTGCCCGAACATGTCGAGGTAGTACATCGAGGCAGCCATGTTGACGGCGTCGTGGTCGAGCGCGGCGGCGAGCTCTTGCTGGTCGTAGTCGCCGCCAACGAGCCGGACGCGCTTGAGCGATGTGCCAGGCGGCACGCGCACGGCACGGAGCGGGGCGACGACACCCGTCAGAACGGCCTCGCCGAGCGGGAAGTCTGCAATCTCGGCTGGGAAGACATCGCCGACGTGCTTCTGCAGCAGCTGGTCGGTGGCGGTCATGCCGATATAGGTCGGCGTGTCGAGGCGTCGAATCGCGGCCGAGGTGCGATCACCAAGCGCCGTATGAGCCTCGTCGCAGAGGATCACGCCATAGACGTCGCGGCTGAGGCGATCGGCATTCTTGATAAACCAGGCGTAGGTCTCGATGGTGATCGGCGGCACCAGCGGCGGCTTGGCAGCGCCGAGCACGGGGTCCTTGATGCGGTGTGCGTAGCCCTGCTCTTTGAGGTCGCGCTCGAACTGATCGACCAGGAGGCGGCGATGGGTGAGGATCAGAACGCCGGTGATCTTGGCGGCATCGACAAAGGCAGCAGCGGCGACGGTCTTGCCGGAGGCGGTTGGATGCTTGAAGCGGTAGCGGCGAATGGCGCCCGGGTCGTGGATCGGCTCTTCGCCCGTCGCGTCGTCATCGTCGTCGTCGTCATCGTCGTCTGGCTCGTCGATGCCCGCGAGTGCGACGCGCGCAACCGGACTGTCGACGATCGGCGGTAGCTCGACAGGTGCGTCGTCTTCGTCGTCGTCCTCGAAGCCGAACTCGGTGTCGTCGTCATCGTCGTCGTCGCCCGAATCGCCGACGACGGCGCCGCTCTCGTCGGCCAGCTTCGGCGCATCGTTCTCGGGCTGCTCGAGCTCGTCTTGCTCGACGCGCTGCGAGCGTTCGAAGTCGCCAATCACGGCGGCGAGCATGCCGGCGAGGGCGTCGACCTGATGAGGACGAAGCGCAAGGCCCGACTGCAGGTGCGGCTCGTCGTCGGCCAAAACGCGCTGCAGGCCAAGCGGAAGTGCGTAGCGGCGGCGATACTCGGCCGATGGCGAGGCGAGACCCGCTTCGATCTCGTCGGCGGCTTCGAGATAGGCGGTGGCCCAGAGGCTGCCCGCGCGGAGGTCCTCGGTGTCTCCGGGCGCGCGAATGCACTCGCCGATCCAGCGCTCAACTGCGTCGAGCGTCGGACGACCCGTCATATCAACGAACTCTGTGCCTGTAGCCGTATTGCCGGCTTCGAGCATTCACGCCTCCAACCACCTCGCGACACGAGCACGACCACTGGCCGGCTGTCACTCGGTGGATCTGCGGTGCCCAACGGCACCGAACATGTACGAAATGTAGCGCACACACCGGTACACACGTCGCGCGTGACAACCTGCGGCACGCCGGCTGCTACCCTCAACCTATGCGATTTGCCTTTTACGGGAACGTTTCTGACACGCTGTCCAGCTTCGCCGACCGCCTCAGTGCCGCCCTCGTGGCACGTGGCTACGAGCGCACCGAGGATCTTGGCACTGCCAACCTCGTCTGCAACTTCGTCGACCGCGAGAACGTGCGTCCGTACCGCCGCGAGAGCGCGACGACGTTCTGTGCCGCAATCTACGAGGGCGATGCGCCACCAGCCGATTTTGCCGAGGCAATCAGCGACTACTACCCCGTCCTCGTGCGAGCCCTGTCGAACGTCTCCGTGCGTGTCGTCCCCGGCACCGAGGTGCGTTTCGGCACGATGGAGCAGGGCAACTACGCGATTGCCGACGACGGCTCTGATGCCTTCTTCGCCAACCTCGCCGAGCGCCTCGCGCCACTCGCCGAGAGCCACCTCGTGATCGACAACATTTGGAACCCCGACCTCGAATCCGAGCTCTGGAATGGCGACGAGATTACCGAGTCGCTGACGATCGCCGGCCAGCGTCTCGACGCGATGAACCTCCTGCCCGCGCCGTTCCCGATCGAGAAGTACCTCGATAAGCGCGACCTCGAGCACGTCAAGCGCCTCTACTCGATTGGTGGCCTCTCGTACGGCAACCTATCGGCCCGCAAGGATGCGACGCGCTTCTGGATGAGCGCCTCGGGTGTCGACAAGTCGAACCTGAAGGACATTGGCCGCGACATGCTGCTCGTGACCGACTACGACGAGCCCGCGCAGGCGATGGTGATGTCGGTACCGCCTGGCATCGAGCCGCGCCGCGTGTCCGTCGACGCGATCGAGCATTGGAAGGTCTACATGGAGCACCCGAGCGTGGGCGCGATCATGCACGTGCACGCCTGGGTTGAGGGCGTCGACGCCACCGAGATCAACTATCCCTGTGGCACGGCCGAGCTCGCCGACGCCGTCGCCGACCTCGTTCGCGTGCAGCCCGACCCGGCCCACGCCATCATCGGCCTGAAGAACCACGGGTTGACGATCACGGGCGACACGCTCGAAGAGATCCTCGAGCGCGTTGAGCCGCATATCCTTCGACATATACCGATGGCCTAAGGCCCCTTTCGACAGACACATCTAACGCTATGTTCAACCGACATTTCCTGATTCTGGTCGTGCTAGGCGTGATGGCGTATCTGGTTGCCTGCCCGTCGGCCGGTGCGGCGCAGTACGTCGGACGAACGCCCTCGCCAATGGGTAGCACCGTCCAGATGTATCTGAAAGAGGACTTTTCGATGGGACTCATCGTGCGGTACGTAGGTCTCGATGGGACGGACCGATACATGAGAGCCGAAGCACCCCGCGCGGGCGAGATACAACGCCAATTTGCGCTGAAGTATTCGTTTGAGCCGCCGAAAGTGTTGGAGGGCGAAACCCGATATCCATGTGAGTATGTGCGTAAAGGGCCGCATCTATGGTCTATTCTCGGTGCACAAATCATCGCCGCATGTGGTTTTCGCTCTACGGATGGCGTAACGACCGACTTCATCGTGCAGTCGTTCAAGAAGTACGTGAAAGACTTTGGTGGCCCACTCAGTGGTGCGCCATCGGACCTGTATCTCTCGCTCGTTCGAACGCCGAATACAGCAGGCGATCGCGTACCCGTGAGCGCAGGCATCAACGTTTTAGCGCCGCAGCTCATTCTTATCACGGATAATAAGCCGCTCGTTATCACGGATATTAAGCCGCTCGTTATCACGGATAATAAGCCGCTCGGCAGCGAGGAAACACCATGCCCCACATTGACTGCCGCGATGCGTTGGTCGAAGTACTACTCGGGCACTCGTAAATTCTCTGCCAAGCGTCATTTCCCAGTCCTGTTTGGCACCGTCAACTGCGGCAGCGACATCGGCCCTACTCAAGGCGTGTTTGGCCCAGGCGGTCCCTTCGGGAGTCCGCTCGACAAGTACGGCCGCAACGTCTACATCGATACCTTGAATTCGGACTACGGCGAAGGTTGGCATCGCGTCATGGGTGTCCTCACGCAAGGACCAAACGGGACGTTCTGCTACGAATTTAGTCGAAAGGGTGGGTCTGATAAAAAAACCGGAATCTCCAAAAATCCGTATTACCAGGTCACGGTGATCGGACCTGGCCTCACTCCCGTGACTTCGTGGCGTTTTTCGGGTCCGGACTTCACCTTCGGCAACGACGCCTACAAACCGCTAACCGATAAATGGGGCACGAACTTCTCCGATCGACAGGCCGCGGCGCTGCGCCAACAAGCCGCCCAAATGGGGCCTGGCTACAAGAAGAAAGTTAAGGGCACTGATTGCGGCAAGACGCTGCGTCAATTGCCCGACTCGTTCTTTACCACGGGCTAAGTACGCGCCCATTGCAGTAGCGCCCGTGATCGGCAAGCGAGGGCCGCTCGCAACGCTAGGGGGACACCACATCCGCGCGGTTGTCATGTCCTCCCTACCACCACGGGCCGATCCCCATTGCGCCACTGCAGGGAGGACATGACAACCGCGCGGATGTGGTGTCCCCCCCTTAGAAGAACGTCAAGCCGACCACGATCGCTGAGATCATGATCACCGTGGAGATGACGACGATTAGGCGCATCATCTGGCCCGGCAGGCCGTAGACGCGCGCGAGGATCAGCGTGTGGAAGGCGGCGGGCATGGCGATCGAGAGGTAGTACACAGCGGGGATGTCGATCCCGGTTGCGAGGTCAATGCCAAACAGGATTGCTGGGGCAATCGCGAGTCGCAGCACGATCGGGCCCGCGCCACGCCAGAGGTCGTGGATGTCGTGCGAGATGCGATCGAGGGGCAAGGCGAGGCCGAGTTCGAGAAAGCCGACCGGGCCCATCAGGAAGACGACCCAGTCGGTTGGGCGCTCCACGTACGGCACGATGTCGAAGCCCGCGACGCGGATCGCGACGGCGATGATGGCGAAGATGAGCGGCACGTTGATGATCTGCCGCGCAATCCCCTGCCACGTGCGCGGACGCGAGCCGTTGCCGTAGTGCGCCGCGATCGTCGTGGAGACCGAGACGATCGGGATCAAATACATGAACTGTGCGAACAACACCTGAAGCGCGAGTCCCGCCGGTCCAAAGACCGCGTTGATGACGGGGTAGCCAAGCGTGACCGTGTTGGTAAACCCAGCCCCGAGCGCGAGCGCGCCCTGCTCGCCACGATCGCGGGCCACGCTGCGCGCGTAGAGCAACCCAAGTCCGAGCACGACATACGACGCGACGATGACCGCAGTGAGGGCCAGCAGCGTCGTCATGTCAGCCGGCACGACGCTGTAGGCAAACAGCACGACGATGGGCGCGAAGAAGTGGAAGTAGAAGTTGAAGATCCGCTTGTTCCATGGCGCGGCAGTCTGTGGTGACCGCCACTGCCAGGCCAGACCGATCGCGAACGAGCCGACCCAGAGGAGGGCGATCAGCATCGGTCACCGCCAGGCGTCGAACCGAGCCCGAACCACTGTGGAGAGACCCAACGCGCCATGCCCGACATCATCGGGCATCGTCACCTACTCGTACTGCAGCGCCTCGAGCACGTCGAGCTTGGCCGCGCGTCGCGCCGGCAGAATCGCAGCCACGATGCCCGCCACGATCGAGAGCACGAGGAAGATCACGATCTGCACCGTTGGGAAGACGAACGAGAGGCCCTCACTCTCGAGGCCCTTGCAGACGGCCCAGCCAAACATGATTCCCAATATGACGCCTAGGACGCCACCGATGATCGAGGTGATGACGGCCTCCCAGCGGATCATCGCGCGCAGCTGCCGACGCGTCGTACCGACCGAGCGCAGCATGCCAATCTCGCGGGTGCGCTCGAAGATCGAGAGCACGAGCGTGTTGACGATGCCGAAGAGGGAGATCATAACGCTGAGCGCGAGCAGGGCGTAGAAGATCACGAGGATCGTGTTGACGCTCGAGGCGACCTCCTCCTTCTGCTGCGCATTCGACTGCACCTGCGCCGTGGGATAGCCCTTGAGTGCCTCGTCGACCGCCGCCTGCACCGTGTCGGGGTTGGAGTCCGGCGTCTCCGTGACAAACACCGTGTTGAGGCCGGTCGCATTCGACTGCAGCAGTGGTTCGAGCGCAGCCTGGTCGACGACGAACCCATTCAGAATCGTGGGATCGGTATACGTGCCCGCGACGGTAAATGTTGCACTCGCGCCGCTGATTGCCTGGACCTTGAAGCTGTCCCCCGTCGCGAGCTTCAACGTGGTCGCAATGGCGTTCTCGACGAGCGCCCTGTCGGTGCCCAGGCTCTGAACAGCCTCGTTCGAGCCGTCGTTCCAATCAAAGGCGTAGACGTCCGTGATCGTCTTGGGATCGACGCCAATCAGGGCGAAACTCTGCCCGTCGACCTGCGCGGCGGTGCCGCCAACCGGCGAGGCTGTCTC
The DNA here is from genome assembly GCA_945861955.1 of Bifidobacterium breve. Taxonomy (GTDB): domain Bacteria; phylum Actinomycetota; class Thermoleophilia; order Gaiellales; family F1-60-MAGs149; genus F1-60-MAGs149. The sequence continues at coordinate 2,996 of CAMAWJ010000030.1, read as the reverse complement.
GACGCCAGGCACGGCCCTGACGGCGTCGAGCACACCCGCAGGAAGCGAGCCACCAAAGCCGCGAGCAGTGACGGTGACGTCGCTCTTCAACGAGTTATCAATCGCACCGGTAAACGATTCTCGGAGACCGCCGACGAAGATCGTCACGAACACGACGAGGCCGATGCCGATCATCAAGGCTGCAGCCGTGACTGCCGTGCGCGCCGGGTTGCGGGCCGCGTTCTCGGAGGCGAGTTTTCCGACGCCGCCAGCGACCTTCGTGATTGGGACTGCGAGCACGCCGACGACCGGGCGGACGATGAAGCGCGCCAGCATCGCAACGGCGACGAAGATGAGGATCGCGCCACCCGCGAGCGTCAAGAGTCGGCTGGTCGTATCGGCATCGCTGATCAGGCCGAACACCATGCCGGCCGCACCGAGCACGGCGATCACGATCGCGAGCGCTGGTGTCAGCTTTTGGAAACGCCCAACCGGCAGCGTGACTCCTTCGCGGAGCGCCGCAATCGGCGCAATCTTGGTCGCGCGCAACGCGGGGAAGATCGAGGCCAGCACCGTGATGCCCACCCCAACAGCGAGCGAGACAGCCACGGTCTGCCACGACAGGATCAGCCCCGTAGCCGGCAGGCCAAACCCAATCACCCCAAACAGCTTGTTGAGGCCCCAGGCAAAGACCATGCCAAGCCCAATGCCGATGATCGAGGCGACGGAACCGATGATGAACGCCTCGCCCACCACGGTGCCGAGGATCTGCCGACGCGAGGCGCCAATCGTGCGCAGCATCGCGAATTCGCGCGTGCGCTGGGCGACCGTAATCGAGAAGGTGTTGTAGATGATGAACGCGCCGACCAGCACAGCGACGCCCGCAAAGGCGAGCAAGGCGTAACGAATGATCTTGCCGATCAGGTCGTTAAGCACGCTGGCCTGCTCGTCGGCGTCCTCTTTGCCGGTCTGGACGATGACATCCGTCTGCGGCAGCGCGGCGCGCACGTTGGCCTTCAGCTCGTCGTCCGAGACACCATCCTTGGCTTTGGCGTAGATGTAGCTCGCTTTGCCTTGCAGCGACCACCAGTTTTGGACGTCAATCAGTGGCGCAAGCACGGTTGTTGAGCCACCGAGCGAAGTCGAGCCATCGCCGTACTGCACGATGCCGACGATCTTGACGGGCTTGATGCCGTCCTGCGTGGCGAGCGTGACGGCCTGACCAACCTTCGCCTTGGACTTGGTGGCAATCTCCTTGGCGATCGCGATCTCTCCGCTGGCCGTCGGCAGTCGACCATCGATCGGCGAGTACGGGTTGAGTTGCTCGGAAACGCTGGAGAACACGAAACTCGGCGCACCACCCGTCTGATCCATCGCCTCACCGTCAACGATCACATAGCCCTGGACCTGAATAAACGGCTCGGCAAGCCACACACCGTCGGCAGCCCGCACGGTTGTGACGAGCTCGGCGTTGAGGAAGACCTCGGTCTGGGGGTCTTTAAACGGCGGCTTCTGCTTGACGACCACGTTGATCTTCGAGTTGCCTTGCTGGAAGATCTGAACGAAGGCGCGATCGATCTGGTCTGTCAGCACGAGCGTGCCGGAGATCATCGTGACGCCGAGCAAAATCGCGATCGCCGTCAGAGCCGACCGCAGCTTGCGCGTACTGAGTCCTCGCAGGACGAGACCGATCATGGCTACTCCAGCGTCTTGATCGTGTCGAGAATCTCGCCGGCCGACAGGTGCCCGGCATCGCGCACGATCTTGCCGTCGCGGAGGAAGAGCGTGCGATCGGCGATTGCCGCTGCGCTCGCATCGTGGGTGACCATGATCACCGTCTGGCCGAACTCGTCGACGGCACGGCGCAAGAGAGCGAGCACTTCGCTGCTGGTCTTGGAATCGAGGTTGCCGGTTGGCTCGTCGCCGAAGATGACGGCGGGCTTGGAGAGCAGCGCGCGCGCAACGGCGACACGCTGCTGCTGGCCGCCAGAGAGCTCGGCTGGCTTGTGCGTCATGCGCGTACTCAGGCCCGTGGCCTCGACGAGCGTGGCCTGCCATTCAGGGTCCGGCGGCGAGCCAGCGATCTTCATTGGCAGCTCGATGTTTTCCTTGGCGGTCAGCATCGGTAGCAGGTTGAAGAACTGGAAGACGAAACCGATCTTGTCGCGCCGCAGGAGCGTCAACTTCTGATCGTTGAGGCCGGCGAGCTCGGTGCCATCGACGAGCACGCTGCCCGACGTCGGGTGGTCGAGTCCCGCGAGGATATGCATCAGCGTGGACTTGCCCGAGCCGGACGGCCCCATCACTGCGGCCAGCTGACCCTTGGGGAACGAGACGGAGACACCGTCGAGTGCCCGCACCTCGGAATCGCCTTCGCCGTAGATCTTCGTGAGGTCCGTGGCGACAACGACAGCGTCCGCTGCGACGGCGAACGGTGTGGAAGTAATTTCGGTACTCATGGTGGGGAAACCCCGTCCTCTTTTTAACATCCCTCAGCCTATCGCACGTCGATCAAGGTCAGACGAGACCTAGACGTTACGCCAAACCGTTCGGTACGAAGGCGACTTAGAGCTTGCCGGAGGCGGCGAGCGTCAGTCGTGCCCAGAGCTCTTCGCCATTCTTCGAGCGGCGAACGTAGACGCCCTGCATCGGCACGAACTCGCCTTCGAGCGCGAGCACGGGACCGCGATTCGGACTTGTCGCGTCGAGATACCAATCGCCATCATCGATCATCTCGCCAGGCTGCGAGAAGACAATGCGCGAGGCCTCGTCGTCGGACAGCGGCTCTGTCCAATTGAACGAGCGGGGATTGGTCGACTCTTGCGCACCCATTAGGACTTCTTGGCGGCCTTCTTGGAGGCCTTCAGTGGGTTGAGCATTTTCTCCTTGGCGTCTGCCGGAGCATCGGCCAACGGCACGATGGCCTCGCCGCAGACATGACCCTTGACGCGACGAAGGCACGTCTCCGGGATCGACCAGAGCGAAACGGTGCGATGACCGTGCTTGCAGATGTAGAC
>CAMAWJ010000029.1 GCA_945861955.1 Bifidobacterium breve | reverse complement strand
AAGAAGCCGGTTGTAAAGTGCGCCGCCGGTAGGTCGTCCCAGCGCCCGGTCCAGCCGAGCGCGGCGACACCCGGCACGTAGGCCGCGTACATCGCAGGACCGTAGGTGTCGCCCCGCTCGATCGCCGTCTCGCAGCGCCCATTCGGTTGAATGTAGCCGCTGTAGTTGCCATCCGAGTAGCGGGTGCCGCACGGAGTGGGGGTCTTGGTGGGGAAGCTGCCGTAGGGGCTCCGACCATCGAGGATGCGATCGGCGCCCACGACACCGGCGTAGCCGACATCGACGACGTTGGACGAGTAGGCATTGAAGCCAACACGACCGCCCGCGAGGACGAGGATCAGCACCACCATCACCCAGAACGGCAGGCGCGTCGTAAAGGCCGGGCGGGCGCTACGACCCGTACCGATCATGATCATGCGCACCAACAGGTAGACGAGCGGTGGGTATTGCAGCGGCACGGCCCAGAAAATCAGACCGCGGTTGAAGCACCACAGCGAGCCCGCCAGCGACACGATCGCAAAGATGTCGAGCGTCCGCCACGAGCGCAGGCGCCGCCAATCAAGCATCACGAGAGCGAAGATCAGGATCAGCGTGCCAAGGGCCCACGGCTCGTTGATCAGGCGCCCAAAACCCTGACCACCCCGCGCCATCGACCAGGCAACCTGTGGACCAATACGAACGTACGAGATCGCCTTCGTGGTATCGAGCACGCCGACCTCAGCGATCTGGCTGGCACCGCTGAACCACTTGACGCGCCATGTGCCCAGATCGAGCGCGGCAAAGGAACGCACCGGCCGGTCGTAGTCGCGGTAGCGGGCGATCCACGCTGCTGCCTTGGGATCTTTGGCGGCGATAGCTGTCGCAGTCTTCTCGGTCAGGCGCATTGCTGGGGCGCCGTTGCGGGGGATCGTCACGCTCCAGACACGTTTGCCGGGATCGTAAATCTTGACGTTTGCGATCGCCTGCCCATCGGAGGCGGCGTTGAGGGAACAGTTCCAGAAGGCATTCTCGCCCACGAACACACACGACCACTGCGAGAACGGGTACTTGAGCATTAGTGCCTCAATGCCTTGGGCATCGCGTGCGAGCTGTTCGGCCTTGAGCGAGGACAGCGTCGGCGACGCCGCGTTGGCGGCGAGGGGCGTGACCGCCAGGAGCAGCACGAACAGTGCCGCAAGAGCCAGGCGGCGAACGGTCATCGCAGGACGCGAAGTCCGGCGTAACGCCCCTGGTCATCGTTGCGCGAACGCATCCCAATCCAAATCACGATGCCGACAAGGATCAGACCGACCACAGGAACAATCGCCAGCGCAGCCACGACGATGCTGGCCCCCGCAACGAGTGCAGTGACGCCCCACCGCGGGCCGCCACTGGCGATCGCACGATCGATCAGGCGTGTCGTCGTCCACGCGGTTCCGGCAGCGATCACCGCCCCGAGGATCAGTCCAACGAACGGTAGCGCCGAGCCGAGCGCGAACTCACAGGCGACTGCACCGCCGAGGGCGCTGGTGGCGATGCGAAATGGCACCGGGAGGATTGCGCGTGCGGCAGCCTCGCAGACACCAAGCACCCACCCGGCGATCAGCACCGGAGTTTCGGCGGCAACCGCGATGCTGCCGGGCAACCAGCCAAGCAGCGCGGCAGCGGCGAGCACGCCGAGAGGAAGCACGGCAGCGAGGCCGCAGGCGACGGCGAGACCGAAGCCTTGACTGATGGCGACGAGATTTTCCATAAGGGAATCGTACGGGTCAGATCAGGTAGCGCGCGCCTTTACGGTCAACATCAATCAATACGTCCATGACATCTCCAAGGTCGTCGCCATCGGCTTGAGCAGGAAACGGGAAGTCGCAGCGCAGTTCGACGGTTGAGACGTCGTGCCAATAGCCGACCCGTGGATCGCCGCTGCCACGGGCATGGCGATGGTCGACGAGGAGGCGCTGTGCGAACCCCGCAACGTCACGGCGATACATGCGGCGAGGCGCGACGATATCGAGACCACCATCTGCGGTTGCGTTCGGGGCGAGGTCGAGCGGGAGCGCGCCGATGTACGACCAGGGTGCGAGGTTGACTGCGATCACGAAGGCCACGCGTTCGGTCTGCCCGCCAGTATGGAGCGTGATGTGCGGATGGCTAAACGAGCCGCGCGCGACGAGCTTGATCAACTCGCGGGCGAAGGCGACGTCGGGAGAGCGGCGCCGTTTAGCGGTGCGCTCGCGCCCATCGACGCGACGCACGACCTCTGCGTCGAGGCCGACGCCAGCATTGAATGCGAAGCGGCGGCCATTGATGCGCCCGACCCGCACGTGGCGCTCGGTGCCTTCGCGCAGGGCGACGGCGAGCCGGCGAGCCGTCGCGGGGATCGAGGGTGGCAGTCCGAGGTTACGGGCCATCACGCTCGTGCCCCCGCCGGGGAGGAGTCCAATTGGTACCTCAGCGCCAATCCCGTTGAGCACCTCGTTGGCGGTCCCATCGCCGCCGAGCACGACGATGGCGTCAAAGCCTTCGTCGACACCCTCTCGCGCCAGATCAGCGGCCTCGAGGGGACGCGTGGTGCGGACGACTTCGACCGTGACGGACTCCTCAAGTTCGCGTTGAGCGGTCCGCTCGACGGCCGAGTTGACACGGCTCGCGACGGGGTTGACGATCATCAGGACACGCATAGGAGGCTTTCGGCGAATGAGGGCAATATCGCGTCTTCACCGAGACTCTACCCCTGTCGATGGCGACGCCGGGTAGGATGCGCGGGATGGATACGATTCCCGAACGATTTTCTCGCGCAGCCGGCCAGGCTCCCCGCGCCACCGTCGCCGCCTACGCCATGGCAGTGCTCCACGCAGCAATCGCGCTGACCGCGGGCCTGATTGGCGGCACCGCCTACACGATCGCGATTGGTGTTGCTGCCGCGGTTGTCGGTGCGGTGCTCTGGGTGGTAGTCGGCACGATCGTCACGCTGCTCGCCCAAATCGCCGACAAACGCTAACCGCGGCGCCTGCGGGCACGAGCGCTAAGTCGGACCTTTGGCAAGGCGTGGTGTTGCTCAAACACGCTCCCGAGGCAGCGCCCTCTATTGAGAAGGGCTCGTCACACGCCATCCAGGTCGACTCTGGTTCCATGGAGGACATGACAAGTGCGCACTTGTCATGTCCTCCAAGGAACCAGGGCGAGAGTTGATGGCGCTGCGGTAGCCCGGTGTGCGGTTTACGTTCCGCACGCGCGGCACTGGGCCGGCACCACTGTGTGGTCAACGAGTGTTGGCGGAGCCGAGCCCGGAGGAGGCTCGACCCCGCCAATCAGTCGACGGCTAAGGAGAAGTGGGCTTAGCCGGCGAGCGCGGTTGGGTCCTGCGGCTGATCGCCGAGGATGACCGTAATGGTTTTGGTGTCGCCGGTGCTGGTCTTGATGACGAGCTCGAGCTTGTCGCCCGGCTTGAGCGCCGAGACGGCGGCCTGCAGATCCTTGACGCCTTCGATCTTCGCGCCGTTCGCCTCCACGATCACATCTCCACCGACTGCGTACGACCGTCCCCCAATCGTGGTCTCACCCGTCGCACCCGTGAGGCCAGCCTTGGCAGCAGGGGAACCCGTTGTCACGTTCGCGACCATGGCGCCATAGTCGGAGCCAATCTTGGTCTGCGAGGCGAGCGTCGGGTCGACATCCGAGAGCTGAACGCCAAGCCAGGCGTGCTGGGCCTTGCCGGTCGCCATGATGTCCGCGGTGACCTGCTTGACGAGGTTAATCGGAACGGCAAAGCCGATGCCGACGCTGCCAGAGTTAGCCTGGCCACCCGTATCGATCTGCGAGTTGATGCCGATCACTTGCCCGGACATGTCGAGCAGCGGACCGCCCGAGTTGCCGTGGTTGATGGCAGCATCGGTCTGAATCGCGCCGTTGATGCTGAAGCCGTTGGGAGCCTGAATCGAACGTGCGACGGCTGAGATGATGCCGCTGGTGACGGTGCGGTCCTGGCCGAACGGGTTGCCGATCGCCACGACTCCACTACCAACCTTCAGGCCGGCAGAGTCGCCGAGGGGGATCACGGTCAGTGCCGAACTTGGCACGTCGACCTTCAAAACAGCAACGTCGGTGGCATTGTCGACACCAATCACTTTGGCGACGACCCTCTCGTTGTTCGAGAAGGAGACGGTGATATCGCCCTGCGCGCCGTCGACGACGTGCGCGTTCGTGAGGATATGGCCCTCACTGTCGATCACAAAACCGGAGCCGAGGCCACTGGAGTGCTCGACGCGGACGACGCCATTGCCGTACTGCTTATACATCTGTTCGATCGTCATGCCGCCCATCGAGGCAACCGGCATCACGGAGCTACTGGAATCACTGCTGTTCGCCGGGTTGGCAACCTGGCGAACGATCGTGGTCGAGCCGCCACCATCCTGATTGATGACGAGCGCTGTGCCGCCGGCAGCCAAGCCTGCCGAGAGCAGCGAGGCGATCAGCACGGGCACAACGAGCCGCGAGCCGCGCTGCTTCTGATTTTCGGCAGCGGGCGGAGGTGTGGTTGGGTAATTGGTGGGAGTCCAGTTCTCGGTCATGGGACAAGTTGTATCGGTGGTTTGTGAAGTGTTGTTGGGGATTTGTGTTGCGTCTCTGTTAAGACGCAGGAGCACAGGTTGGAAAGATGCGGGTACCGTGTTCCCGTGCGCATGGCTCGTATCTACCTTCTGGTCTTCGCCGCGGGCTTCTCGTCGCTCGGCGTGGAACTGACTGCGGCCCGTCTGTTGGCACCGTTTTTCGGTACCTCAACGCTGGTCTGGGCCAACGTGATTGGGCTCACCCTGCTGTATCTCTCGGTGGGCTATTGGCTGGGTGGGCGGATTGCTGATCGGTGGCCGATGCCGCGCGTGTTGGGCAGCGTCGTGCTCGTTGCGGCGGCTGCGGTGGCGGTGCTGCCTTTTGCCACCCGCCCGCTGCTGACGCTTGCTAATGAGGCGTTTGCAGAGATCTCGGCCGGTGTCCTGATTGGCTCGTTCGTTGCGGTGCTGCTTGCGTTTGCCGTGCCGATTACGGCGCTTGGTGCCGTGGCGCCGTGGGCGATTCGCCTGTCGGTGACGACGGTCGAAGAGGCTGGTCGCATCTCGGGGCGTCTCTATGCACTCTCCACCGTCGGCTCGCTGCTCGGGACGTTCGTCTCGGTGCTCGTCCTGGTGCCGTGGATCGGGACGCGCCGAACGCTGCTGGTCTTTGCCTTGATTCTGGCCGCCGCCGCGCTGCCATTGCTACCGAGGGCCACGCTGATTGTGCCGGCTGCGATTGCGCTGCTACTGCTGATCCCCGAGCAGGGCGTCAAGGCGGCACCGGGCGACCAGACTGTCTGGGAGGGCGAGTCTGCCTACCAGTTCGTGCAGGTCGTCGATGACGAGCAGGGCGAGCGCGTCTTGCGTCTCAACGAGGGTTGGGCAACGCACTCCATCAAGGTTGGGCCCTCGGGGTTGGTCGGTGGGTACTGGGATCGTGCAGCCTGTTTGCCGGCAGCAATTGGCCGACCGCGCGACGGTCGCTTAGCGGTGCTTGGCAATGCAGGCGGGACAACCGCGGTGCAGTACGCGCGTTTCTGGCCGACGTGGCGCGTCGATGGTGTCGAGATCGATCCGACGGTGACCGAGGTGGGATATCGCTTTCTTGGCATGGGTGAGGCGCGGTTGACGGTGCACGAGGCGGATGCACGCCCGTGGCTCGAGGCGACTGACGATCGCTTTGACGGCATCATTGTCGACGCGTACCACCAGCCGTACATCCCTTTTCATCTCGTCACGAAGGAGTTCTTCGAGCTCGTTCACGACCGGCTTAATCCGGGCGGGGCAGTGACGATCAATGTGGGTTCGCCACCCGGGCACACCGAGGCGTTGGACCGCATCGCGCAGACGATGGCAACGGCCTTTCCCGTTGTTGTGCAGTCGCAGGTCAACGACTTCAACACGGTCGTGACGGGATATCGAGACAGCGGGACAGCCGAAGGCGCGGTTGCTCGACTTGCTGCGGCGCCTGCGCCCCTCACCACTATCTGCCAGCAGGTTGGGCGCAACGAGGTACGCATTGCGTCAACGTCGAATCCATTGACGGATGACCATGCACCGGTTGAGTGGCTCACCGACTCGGCGCTGGTTTCCTATCTCCGCGAGGGTGCGCCAGGAGCGAAGTAGCGTCAGCCGCTCTCCGCGGCGCGCAAGCACGAGCGGGTATCGATTTGGGGGCTACCCCCGCCTTGATGCTGCATGGGCCTCACGATCGATTACCCTTTTGAGGCAATTTGAACAAGGAGGCCCGAAATGGCTCAAGAAGTCGCAATTCCCGGTACCGACTCGAACGCCAAGATTTGTAACGTTATCGGCGTTGCGTTTCTGAGTCTGGTTCCGTTTTATCTCTGGATCTGGTGGTATCGCGTCAACCGCGAGTTGGCCGACTACGGTCGCGCCCGTGGCACCGAAGAGTTGGGCACGAGCCCCGGCAAGTCCTTGCTGGCCGTGTCACTCGGAGCGCTGATCATCGTGCCGGCGGTTATGAGTTTCTTCTCGACCCATAAGCGCATCACGGCGGCGCAGGCAATGACGGGTCAGACGCCGATCAACGGCTGGGTTTCCATCCTGCTCTACTTTTTCTTTTCGCCTGCGTGGGTCGCCTATATGCAGAGCGGTACGAACACGGTCTGGGAGAACACCGGCTCGTCGGCAGCACCTGTGGCTCCTGCAATCACTGAGGCCGATCCGGCCGCCGAGGTTGCAGAGACCGCGACCGAGTCGACTGAGGATCAGCCCTCGGCCTAACGCCAGGCTGGATGCGACAAAGGGGTCAGACCCCTTTGTCGCATCCCTTTTGGAGCGTTGTGGTTTTGACGGATGGCAGCGGAATGCGATCAAAGGGTCTGACCCCTTTGTCGCATCGTGAGGCCGTTTGGGTGATTAATACCCGCGAAATGGGGAATATTTGGGTACCCTCATTCGTCTACCCTAATAGCGCTAGTCTGTGTGTCTACAGCGAGCGAAGAGTTAATGCCTAGTCGGCACACTCGCGACTCGTCCGAACGAACCATTCTTCAGGAGCATCCGTGCCCGATCTCGTTATTCGCAACCTGCACGCCAATATCACCGGAACCGACACAGAGATCCTGAAGGGGATCGATCTGCAGATGTCGAAGGGTGAAATCCACGCGATCATGGGTCCGAATGGCTCGGGCAAGTCGACACTCAGCCACGTGCTGATGGGGCACCCCGGCTACGAGGTGACCGAGGGCGAGGTGCTGTTCGAGGGCCAGAACCTGCTCGACCTGGCAGCCGACGAGCGCTCGCGCGCGGGCTTGTTTCTCTCCTTCCAGTATCCCTTTGCCGTGCCCGGCGTGACGGTTGCGAACTTCATTCGCATGGCCGTCAACGCGCACCGCAAGGGTGGACCCGACGGTGTCGACAACCCGGTCCGCATTCCCGAGTTTCGCAAGCAGATCCTAGAGGCGATGGAGCTGCTCCATATCGATAAGTCGATGGCCTCGCGTTCGCTCAACGACGGATTCTCTGGCGGCGAGAAGAAGCGCTTTGAGATCCTGCAGATGGCAATGCTGCAGCCCAAGATCGCGGTCCTCGACGAGACCGACTCTGGCCTCGACATCGACGCGCTCCGCATCGTCTCCGACGGCATCAATCGCCTCGTCGGACCCAACATGGGTACGCTGATCATCACGCACTATCAGCGGATTCTCGATTACGTGAAGCCCGATCAGATCCACGTACTGATGGACGGCCGCATCGTTCGTTCCGGCGGCGCAGAACTTGCCCATGAGCTGGAGACCTCCGGCTATGCGGATATCGCGAAGGAAGTGGTCAACTAATGGCTCCCGAAACTGCCGACATCGATCTAGGCGAATACCAGTGGGGTTTCCACGACGAGGAGAACCCGGTCATCAAGATCGAGCGCGGCCTCAACGAGGACGTGATTCGCCAGATTTCCGCCCACAAGGGTGAGCCCAAGTGGATGCTCGACTTCCGTCTTGATGCCTACGAGATCTTCCTCTCGAAGCCAATGCCGAACTGGGGCGCCGACCTCAGTGGCATCGATTTCGACAACATCTTCTACTACCTCAAGCCCGCCGAGAGCAACGCACGCTCGTGGGACGACGTGCCCGACACGATCAAGAACACCTTCGAGCGCCTCGGCATTCCGGAGGCGGAGCGCAAGTTCCTCGCCGGCGTTGGCGCCCAGTACGAGTCTGAAGTCATCTATCACTCGCTCAAGAAGGAGCTCGAGGACCAGGGCATCCTGTTTCTCGATACCGGTCAAGCGTTGCTGGAGCATGAGGACCTGTTCCGCGAGCACTTCGCCTCGATCATTCCGTCTGCTGACAACAAGTTTGCGGCGCTCAACTCGGCCGTCTGGTCGGGTGGCTCGTTTATCTACGTCCCACCGGGCGTCAGGATCGAGCAGCCGCTGCAGGCCTACTTCCGCATCAATGCAGAGAACATGGGCCAGTTCGAGCGCACGCTGATCATCGTCGATGAGGGTGCCTACGTGCACTACGTCGAAGGCTGCACCGCGCCCACGTATTCGTCGGACTCGCTGCACTCGGCCGTCGTCGAGATCCTCGTCAAGAAGGGCGGCCGCTGCCGCTATACGACGATCCAGAACTGGTCGAACAACGTCTACAACCTCGTCACCAAGCGTGCCGTGGCTGAGGAAGACGCGACGATGGAGTGGGTCGACGGCAACCTCGGCTCGAAGGTGACGATGAAGTACCCCGCCGTCGTCCTCAAGGGCGAGCGCGCCCACGGCGAGATCCTCTCGATCGCCTTCGCCGGCGAAGGTCAGTCTCTAGACGCGGGCGGCAAGGTCACCCACGCGGCACCGAATACGACCAGCGTGATCACGTCGAAGTCGATCTCGAAAGACGGCGGTCGTTCGTCGTATCGTGGTCTCTTGCGGGTCAACAAGGGAGCCGAAGGCTCGAAGTCGAAGGTTGTCTGCGACGCGTTGATCATCGATCCCGAGTCGCGCACGGACACCTATCCGTACATCAACATCATGGCCGATCAGGTCGATGTTGGGCATGAGGCGACGGTGTCGAGGCTCGGAGAAGAGCAGATCTACTACCTGATGAGCCGTGGCCTGTCCGAAGGTGAGGCCTCGGGAATGATTGTGGCGGGCTTCGTCGAGCCGATCACGAAGGAACTCCCACTCGAGTACGCGGTTGAAATGAATCGATTGATTCAGTTGCAGATGGAAGGCTCGGTCGGATGACCGCATGGCTCGACGAGTTTCGCCAGCAGGCAGCCGAGAGCAATGAGGTCTTGTCGGTGCCGTCCTTGTCGGACGAGCACTGGCGCTTCACGTCGCTGCGCGGCATCGACTTCGCGACGTATGCCGCGACGGTCGAGGCTGTGCCGGGCGAGCCGCAGGGTGCGATCTTGGCAGAGGGCGAGCATGCCGGCCGGATCGTGATGCGCGATGGTGGCGTGGTGCTGGACGAGTTCAGCCCCGAAGTTGCTGCGCAGGGTGTGGTGTTTGGCAGCCTCAAGCGACTGGCCGAGGAGCACAGCGACCTTGTGGAGCCCGTGTTGGGCACGATCGTTGGCTATGACGAAAAGTTTGCAGCCGAGAATGGTGCTCTTTGGACGGACGGTCTGCTGTTGCATGTGCCGGCCGGAGTCAAGGTTGCCCTGCCGTTCCACGCGTCCTACGAGATTGCCACGGCGGGCGCTGCTCAGCAGTGGAGGGTCATCATCTCGCTCGGTGAGGGTGCCGAAGCGACGCTGGTCGAGGAGCACCTCAAGGGTGAGCCGGGCTATGCCAATGGTGTCGCCGAGCTCGTGGTTGCGGAGTCTGCGCACCTCACGTACGTCGTGGTCCAGGACCGCAACGATGCGTCGCTGCATTTTGCGGCCCATCGTGCCGAGGTTGCCAAGGACGCCACGCTCGAGTGGGCGGCCTGTTCGACAGGCTCGAAGACGGGCAAGACGCGCATGGAGACGCGCCTGACGGGCGAGGGTTCCACAGGACGGCTGAGTGCGGTCTATGTCGTTGATGGCAAGCGCCATCTCGACCTCGATACGACACAAGAACACGATGCGCCGAACGCAGGCTCCGACCTGGCCTTTAAGGGCGTGTTGCTCGACGACGCACGATCGGTCTGGCGTGGTGTGATTCGTGTCGCTGAGGGCGCTCACGGTACCGACGCCTACCAAGAGAACCGCAATCTGCTGCTTTCGCCGAAGGCGCGCGCCGACAGCATTCCGGGACTCGAGATCGACACCAACGATGTCCGCTGCACGCACGGTGCAACGGCTGGACCGGTCGATCCGATGCTTAGGTTCTATCTGATGACCCGCGGCATCCCCGCGGTCGAGGCCGAGCGCATGATCGTCGAGGGCTTCCTCGAGGACGCCCTCGAGCGCATCCCCGACGAGCGCATCCGCACCGCCCTGACCACTGCGGTCATGCGGCGCATCCCGATCTTCTAGGTCGAACGGCGATCAGCGGTCGTCGAGCACGAGCAGCTGGTGCCAGACGCCGAGATAGGCGTCGTGATGATCGCGGTCGTCGATCGCGTTCTTGAAGTTCGGGTACGTGACTTCGGCGAGCAGCGCCACGAGCGCTTCGGCCCACTGGGCACGTGTTGCCTCGATCCGCCAAGCGTAATCGGCGTCAAGAATGCTGATCGGGGTGGCTGGGACCAGGTCGGCCAGCGCCTCGATGTCCTGCTTACAGCGCGCACGGATCAGCAGGATGTTGTCGTCTTCGCGGTGTTCGACGACGGAGAAAAAACCGCGTGTAGTCATGAGCCACATGGAAGAGAGTCGGCTGGGCGGTGCCGTGGCTTACGAGCAGTTGGCTATCAGCTTCCTATTGGGGTCAGACCCTTTTAGGAAGTTAGAAGCCTGTTGGGTTGCGTGGTTTGCTGATCCGACTTCCTAAAAGGGTCTGACCCCATTAGGAAGCTGATCGACCCGACTAGCGGCGACGGGGGACGCGCACGGTCTGCGAGTTGGAGGCGACCAGACCATTCGTCGGCGAGAACGTCGAGCGAAGCGTGTAGGACACCGCTCGTTTTTTGGCAAGGAGGCGTCCTGCGGCCTTGATCACGCAGCGAACGCGGTAGGTGCCTGCTGCGGTCACGCGGCGACTGAGATTGCAATAGCGGTCACCCTTGAAGGTCGCGACTTGGGCGATTGTGCCCGCACCAGTGACGGTGATGCTGGTGGCAATCCCGATGCCTTTCTTCGTAAAGGTGATCGTCGGCAACCCGACGGCCAATACGCGGGCGCTGTTGTCTCGCCGCGGAGTCACCTTGGTCGAGGCTGCGCTCGCGGCACTCGTGCCCGCGATGTTTGTGGCTGTGACCGTGAAGGTGTAGCTCGTGCCGTTTTTGAGACCTGTGACGAGGCAGGTGGTGGCCCCCGTGGTGGTGCAGGTTGCGCCGCCCGGAGCAGCCGTGCCGGTGTAGCCGAGGATTGATGCGCCGCCACTGTTGGCGGGCGCGGTCCAGCTGAGCGAAACGGTCGCGTCGCCAGGAACTGCGGTCACGGCAGTTGGGGCACCGGGGTCGGTCACCGAGGGGCAGACTGCGACTGCAGTGATGTTGCTTGTCACAGCACCCGTGAGTGTCGTTGGGGTCGAGGTACCGCGAGCGAGAACGGCAACCACGTTTGCCGCTGCGCCATAGACCGTGGCGCTATCGGGTGTGACTGCGATCGATAGGAGGCCAGTCAGCACCGATCCGAGACCAACGGGTGTCAGCGTCCCGCCGCCAATGGGGCCTGACAGCAGTGATTCGATGCCGGTGTCCATCGTGCCGACATACAACGTTACGCCGTCGGGTGACACGGCAATACTCTTCGGCGTTCCCGTCGTCCCGACGTAGAGCAGGTCACTCGTCGAGCCCGACAGCAGAGCCGAATCGACGGAAAAGGGCGTGGCGACATAGGCCTTCGTCGTCGACAGAGCGACTGCCTTAGCGTCACCGGATAGGGCGTAGGTCTTCTGGAGCGTGCCGTCGATGGTCGAACGCACCTGCAGAGCGTCTCCAACCGTGATGTAGACCAGCGAGCCATCGGCGTTCACCACGAGGTCGGTGGGCGCACTGGTCGAGGAAACGCTAAACGTCGTGACGATGGTGTTCGTGGTCGTGTCAACCATGGTCACTGTGCGTGCGGTCTGGCTCGCCACGTAGGCCCGCTTGGCATCTGGCGACAGTGCGATCGTGGTTGGCGTGGAGAAGCCACTGATCGTCACGGTTGCGAGGCCGGTCGTGGCATCGAAGACACGAACCGAGTCGCCACTGCTATCGACGGTATAGAGCGTGCGCCCCGTGGGAGACACTGCCACGTCAACGAAGTTCGCTCGGGGGACATCCACGGTCGTGGTCACGGCATTCGTGGAGGTTGAGAAGCGTTGGATCTTGCCGTCCAAGGTTACGAGGTACCCGGAACCCAGACAGGTAGCGGCAGAGGCGGTGGTGGTGGCTGCGAGCGTTGCCGCCATGGCGACGGCGAGCATCGCCACGATACGAACAAGACGCATGGGCTCACTCTACGCGCGATTTCGCTCGAATCCTGCCCCGGCTGGCGCTGCTCTGGCGAGGACTGGTCGCACGGGTACGCGCCTCGGTGCTGGTTGTGGTCTCGTCTGCGCGCGGATCGTGGTGCGAGGCTTGGCACTGTTGGGGCATGGCCCACGACGTCAGTAATCCACCGCGAGCAGTTATGTATGGCACAATGTATGGCATGCATCGCACGACAATCTATCTTCCCCACGAACTGAAACAGCGTTTGACCAACGAAGCCCGGCTTCGAGG
>CAMAWJ010000028.1 GCA_945861955.1 Bifidobacterium breve | reverse complement strand
CCCGCCAGAGCCGCCAAGGCCCAGACCGAATTGCTCAGCGCGTACGCCGATTTTTGTAGATGGTTGGGTATTCGCTGGACCACGACCGAGAGTGGAACGGCGAGCAAGAAGCCAGCCGCAAACCCTTGGGCCACGCGCAGGACGGCCAGCGCATCCATCGAGGGAGCAAGCGGCGCGAGTGCGCCAGCCACTGCAAACAGGGCACAGCCGAAGACGAGCGAGTGCCAAGCGCCATAGCGGTCGATGACTGCGCCACTGATCGGCAGGCCGACGGCGAGGGCGGCGGCATAACAGCCGACGACGAGCGCGTAGCGGTCGAGGCCGCCAAGGTCGCGAGCCGCGCTCGGAAGTGCAGTGGCGATCAACAGCACGTCCGAGGCCGCAACGAACGATGCTCCGCCGGCTGCGGCGAGCAACCAAGGACGGCCCGGCGCCAAGAGTTCGCGATACGCGGGGGCGAGCCTCACCAGGGTGGGCGGCCATAGACCCAGCGGCCGCCAACCATCGTCGCAACGACGTTGATCGATGCAATCTCCTCGGGTGCCACCTCGTGCGGGTCGGCGTCAAGCACGACCAGGTCGGCAGCGCGACCTGGCGCAAGACGACCAACCGTGCGGGCAAGGCCGGCGACGTGAGAGGGCAGCGTCGAGATCGCTGCCAATGCGGTTGCGGCGTCCACCTGCTGGCCAGGTGTCAGTGGTGCACTGGTCGCAGCGCAGATGGCAGCAAGCGGGTTGAGCGGAGAGATCGGTGCATCGGAGCCAAAGATCAACGTGGCACCCGTGTCGTGGAGCGAACGCCAGGCGTAGGCACCGTCGCAGCGGTCGCCCCAGGCGGTTTCGGCGTTGCTGCGGTCTTCGGCAGCATGAGCGGGCTGCATCGAGGCCACCACACCGAGCGCAGCAAACCGAGCCAGGTCGTCGGGGTGCACGAGTTGGGCATGTTCGATGCGCGGCGGTCGCTCCTCCGCCAACTCGAGCCAGGCCGGTCGCGTCGCCTCCAGCGCATCGAGGGCATTACGCACCGCGGCGTCGCCAATCGCATGCAGGGCGACCGGCATGCCGTGGGCGGCAACGGTCGTGATCAACTCGACGAGTGCCGCGGGTGGCAGCAAATCCATCCCCGTTCCACCGTCGCCGTAGGGGGCCAGCATGTTGGCGGTACGCGCGCCAAGGGTCCCGTCACAGAAGGCCTTGACGGGGCCAACCTTGACGTGGTCGGAGCCAAAGCCAGTGACCAATTCGATTGCGTCGAGTGCACCAATGTGTTCGGCCGTGACGACCATCACGACGCGCAGCGAGACGCGATCATCGAGATCGAGTTCCTGCCACGTGCGGCGGCCAAGGCGCCACTCAAAATCGTGGACGCCGGTCACGCCGAGCGCGTGTGCAGCCGTCTGACCAGCGGCGACGGCACGCTGTCGCTCGACGCGAGTCGGCTCGGGCAAGGGCACCGCCCAGGCATCGTGCTCGCGACGGATGGCCTCGCCACCACCGAGCAGTTCGAGCGCGCGGGTGCTGAGCCAGAGGGCGTGATGATCACGAGCCCAGAGCGCTGCGGGGCGTCCCTGCACGGCCCGATCAAGGGCGGCAGCGGGGTCTGTGACGTCGGCCAGCAGCTGCTCGGTCCAGCCCCCACCGATCAGCCAATCACCATCGGTCCCATTGGTTCGATCCGTGGCAGCGCGCTCCGCAACGAGTGCCAGCACGGCCTCGCCGGTTGCTGCTCTTCGGACGTCGACGCGGTTGGCAGCGAGTGCCCAGGACAGAAAGTGGACGTGGGCATCGACAAACCCGGGTACCACGGTGCGGCCCTCGAGATCGATGCGCTCGTTCGAGACCGCAGAGCTATCGCCCTCCCAGGCCTCGACGCCGCGGGTGATGCGTCCACGGTTGTCAATTGGCAGGCCACGGACGCGTGGGACCTCGGGATCGCCGGTATAGATGGTGCCGCCATGGATAATCACACCGGGCAGCGTAGCGCCGCCCGCAGGCACCGCCCGGTAGCGTTCGGCTATGTCCGTCCCCGCCAACGAGATCGCCCGCCGCCTGACCGCCTTTCGTGCGGCGCTGGTTGAGGCCTCGATCGATGCCGCACTCATCGTCGAGGCCACGGACCTGATCCACCTGACGGGGGTGATGGCGGACGCGCATCTGCTGGTGCCTGCCAACGACGACCCGATCCTGCTGGTCCGTCGCAGTCTGGAGCGCGTGCAGGCCGAATCGCCACTCGAGGACGTGCGCCCGTTCCGCTCGTTCAAGGAGTTGCCGCCGCTGATCGCGGAGCTCGGCGCGAAGCGCGTGGGCCTCGAGCTCGACGTGCTGCCGGCCGGGCAGTACCTCCGGTATCGCGACCTGCTGCCCGATGTCGACCTCGTTGACGTCTCGATGGCGTTGGCCGGCGTGCGTGCGGTCAAGAGCACGTGGGAGATCGCGATGATCAGCAAGGCAGCCGAGCAGGTCGCTGCTGCCTTCGCTGCCGCACCGGCGCTGGTCGCCGAGCAGTCGACCGACCGCGCAATTCAGATCGAGCTTGAGCACCTGATGCGCCAAGCTGGGCATCAGGGCCCGCTGCGCTTCCGTGGCCTCAACGGGCAGATGTTCTACGGCGCCGTGCTGGCCGGCCCCGATGGTGCTGTCGCGCCGTGGGCCGATACCCCCCTGGGCGGCCCGGGGCCGAGTGCGGCGGTGGGCAAGGGCCCTGGCGGCTGGGAGATCCGCGACGGCGACTCGGTCACCGTCGATCTCGTCGGCGGCTGGGAGGGGTATCTCGCGGATGCCACGCGCACGTTCTTCCGCGGCACGCCGAACCCGCAGCTGGCCGAGGCACTCGCGGAGTGCGAGTCGATCCTGGCCGCGCTCGAGGAGCTGATGCGCCCGGGCGTGACGGCCGAGGACCTCTACCTTCGCGGCCTCGAGTTGGCGACCGAGGCCGGCTTCGGCGACCACTGGATGGGGCATGGCCCAGGTCGGGTCCGCTTTGTCGGCCATGGCGTCGGTCTCGAGATCAACGAGCACCCCTTCCTCGCCCAGGGCTTCTCGGCGCCGCTCGAGTTCGGCAACGTCATCGCCGTCGAGCCGAAGCTTGTCTTCCCGGGCGTTGGCTCCGTCGGCGTCGAGAATACGTACGTCGTGGATCGTGACGGCCCGGTGCAGCTGACCTAGCGGCCGCGCTCCATGTCAGCGATCGCCGCGTCACGCGCGGCGTCAGCCCCGGCGGTGCCAACGTCGACACCCGCGGGGACCTCGATGGTTAGTTCGGTCTCGCGCTCGATCGCGATGTGTCCCGCGATCACCGAGACGTTGAGCAGGTGACCACCGGTCGTGCGGTCGGCGGTGACGAGATGGAGGTGCCAGCCGGGCACCTCGAGTCCCGCGACGTCCCGGGGGAAGCGGAAGCCGACGATCGTCACGTCGGTCTCGCCGAGGTCGAACTCGACCTGCGCTGCGACGGCGTCAGCTAGCGTGGGATTCGGCTGGGTCTGCATCGGCACGCTGCGCAGGCGGGCGTGCGCGATGCGCGCGTCGATGCGTACGGCGAGACAGGCTGCGGCGGGCGGCGCCAGGGCGTCGACGGCTGCGGTCAGCGCGCCGAAGTCGCTCGCATCACGCAGATCGCCTTCGTGCTCGGCGGTGAAGGGACAGACCACGGCGAATGGCGTGCGCGCATCAGCGGGTACGCGTTCGACGCTGCCGTCGATGCGCGCCACGAGCGCCTCGCCATCGACCACGATCAGTTCGCCGTCGAGCAGGTTGAGCGTGCCGAGCCCGAGATCGCCGTGCTGCAGCAGCTCGCCGATCGTCAGGTTGCCCGTCAACTCGCCGCGCAGCAGCGCATCGATCGTCGAGGCCTGAAAGGCCTCTGCATCGTGGGGGACGCTCGCGGCGGCCTCGACGCGCGCGAGGCGCTCCACGTGTATACCGCCGATCAGTCCGTCGTCAATGGGCATGGCGCGATCCTAGCGCGTGCGGCGCAGGCGAATCGGACCACGGGCGGTGGAGGGATCGACCACGCGGCCGCCCTGGGTGATCTCGATCGTCCCGACGGCGACCAGACGCCGAGCGGCGCGGCGGGCCGGCTCCATCAGTGGTTTCCAGTCGTCGCCACCCACCCGCTGCGCAGCCTCCGATGGGCACATGGTCGCGCCGCCGGCCCGCTGGGCGAGAAGGTCCACGATCGCGGTCTCAAGTGCTGCGTCCGTGGCGTTGACGCCGCGCTTGCGGCACGCACCCGAGCAGTAGCGGACCTGATCCCAGTCGCGAGCCCACGCCTTGCGCCACGAGAACGCGCGCCCGCAGGATGCGCAGATGCGATCGGGTGGTGTCATGCCATGGGGACGTCGAGGGCGCGCTCAAGCGCAGCGCGGGCCTCAACGCTGACGACAGGGCCGTGTGCCAGTACGAGGTGCTCGATCGGCAGCTCCATGAGGTGCGGCATCAGGAGTGGCAACCCGTGTTCCAGCCAGTAGGCGGCACCCGCCTCGGCAAACCAGCTGGCCGGTGGGCGGCGCAGGGTGCCCGCGCCGTCACTGATCACGAGGTCGGACAGCCACAGGAGTCCGTGGCACGTACACTGCACGATCGCCATTTGGCCTTCGCCGGGCGGGCCAGCGAGCGTCACGCGGCAGCCGCCGGGCAAGTGCAGTCCGTCCTCGAGGACGTCGTCGAGCTGGCAGGACGCGGCCCGTGAGACACCGACCACGCGCGTCCCGGGGTAGCGATCGCGCACGGCGTCGGCGCTGCGACCGTGCCACTCGACGGAGATCACGACTGTCGGCGGATGCCCAACGCGCTCCACATCCTGATCGAGGTGATGCCAGAAGCGCTCGCCCTCGCTGCCATCGGGGACGAGCGGGTCGATCAGCACGATGCCCGCTGGCGACTCGTGGTAGACGCACGAGACCTCCTGTGGCCAGCCACCACCGAGATCATTCGGATCGTCGGACCACTCCGGGTGCGGTGACGCCCACCGCCACAGACCATCGGCGAGGCGGTCGACGCGCATTAGAGCCAGGCGTCCAACAGTCGCCGGGCGATGCTGGCTGGCGGTGGTAGCACGGGCAGGCGCTCGCGCGTAAACCACTGCACATCTTCGAGTTCTGTCAGGTCGGCCACAACATCGCCCGAGGCCCATTCCGCCGTAAAGCCGAGCATGAGCGAGTGGGGGAAGGCCCAGCTTTGGCTGCCGAACCACTGTGGCTCGGTGATCTCGATGCCGGCCTCCTCGCGCACCTCGCGGCGCACGGCTGCCTCGGCGCTCTCGCCGACATCGACAAAGCCGGCGAGGGTCGAATACATATCCGGCGGAAAGTGGCTGGAGCGGCCGAGCAAGACCTCGTCGCCGCGGGTAATGCGCATGATCACGGCGGGCGAATGTCGTGGATAGGCACGGTGCGCACACTGTTGACAGGAGCGCGCACGCTCGTCGGCGAGGCGCTCTGTTGGCATGCCACAGACGCCACAGAACAGATGCGTCCGATCCCACTCGGCCAGCTGGAAGGCACGGCCTGCCACGGCCCATTCGGCCTCCGGAAGGCGCCCGTGAAGCGGGCGTAGCGGCTCGTGGACCCAGCCGCTTGGCAGGTGCGTTGCCGAATCGATGTGCGCGGTCTCGACGGCATGACCCGCAAGTACGCCCACATGAACGGTCTCGGGTGGTACGAGATCAGCGA
This sequence comes from Bifidobacterium breve, assembly GCA_945861955.1. Lineage (GTDB taxonomy): Bacteria > Actinomycetota > Thermoleophilia > Gaiellales > F1-60-MAGs149 > F1-60-MAGs149. Next base: position 7,809 of record CAMAWJ010000028.1, on the reverse strand, counting down.
GTGCGGCCCGCGTCGGCAGCCGCACGTCATCGCCTGTCGCCACGATCAACGCGTTGCCAACGAACAAAAGCACTCGATCGTCATCGAGCGGATCGCCTAATCGACTCAGCGCGGGTTCAAACAGCATGACTGCAAGCATCGCAGGTCTGGTACCAGTTCCAAAACGCCGTCTGAGAGCGGGGAAGGAGAACGGCAGGAGAGTCCGAATAGCGCTGACATGACTCCGACTGCCACTGCTACGGCAACGCCTCCTGTTGCGTCGCCGCGTCGCCTGCGTGTTGCGTCCACCGCAACGCGTCCCGCCCACATTATCTCGATGGCCAACCAGAAGGGTGGCGTCGCCAAAACGACGTCGACCGTCAACCTCGCCGCCGCACTGAAGGAGCAGGGTAAGCGCGTGCTTGTCGTCGATCTCGACCCGCAGTCGAACCTGACGATGAGCTTTGGTGTTGATCCTGAGAGCCTCGAGCAGTCGATGTTTGACGTGCTCGTGCATCGCCTACCGATTTCCGAGGTGATTCATCACCGGGAAGTCGATGTCGCCGTCTCCTCGATCGATCTGGCTGGTGCCGAGCTTGCGCTGTCCTCCGCGATTGGACGCGAGCGCGCCCTTGAGAAGGCCTTCGCGCCGATCAAGAACGACTACGACTACATCTTGATCGATACGCCGCCATCGCTTGGTTTGTTGACGATCAACGCATTTACTGCCAGCAGCGGCGTGATCGTTCCGGTGCAGTGCGAATACCTTTCGCTGCGTGGGCTCGTGCAACTCGAGTCGACGTTGCAGATGATTCGCGAGAACCTCAATGCCAACGTCAAGATCGAAGGCATCTTGCCGACGATGGTCGATAAGCGCACTGTTCATGCCCGTGAGGCACTGCAGCTGTTGACGGCGAACTTTGGTGATTTGGTCTTTAAGACACGCATTCGTAAGACGGTGAAGCTCGCCGAGGCCCCTGTCCGCGGGGGCTCCGTGCTTACCTATCAACCAGACGGTCCCGGCGCAATGTCGTATCGGGCCCTTGCGGAGGAGGTGCTTAGCCGTGACGAATAAACGAGCCAGCATGCATGACGGTCCGCTCGCGGATCTGTTCCGGTCGACCGACGCTTCGAAAGACGCGGGCAATACGGCTGAGCCGACCCCTCCTGCGCCTGAAGAGACGATTGAAGCCACGCAGCTGATGGAGCCACCCGTTGCGGCTGCTCCGCCCGTTACGTCCCACATTCAGCCCGTCCCCGACCCTGTTGACGAGCCGGTGCGCGAGACGACTCCCGTGCGTCCCGCTGCGATGTTCGCGCGTGGTGACGCCAAGGGCTCGCCGCTAGCCCGCAATGTTTCCGGCAATGCCTACCTCGCCGTGATTCGCGTGATTGGTGTTGGTGGCGCGGGTGTCAATGCCGTTGACCGCATGATCGAAGCCGGCATTCGCGACGTTGAGTTTATTGCCGTCAACACGGATGCCCAGCAGTTGAGCTCGTCTGAGGCACCGACGCGTATTCATATTGGTGAGAACCTGACCAAGGGCCTCGGCTCTGGTGCGCGACCCGAGATTGGTCGCGAGGCGGCCGAGGAGAGCGAAGAGGAGATCCGCAAGGCGTTGCAGGGTTCCGACCTGGTCTTTATCGCCGCTGGCCAGGGTGGCGGCACGGGTACTGGCGCGGCCCCGGTCGTGGCACGCATCGCTCGCGAAATGGGCGCCCTGACGATCGGCATCGTGACGACGCCATTCCGTTTCGAGGGTGCGCAGCGTCGCGCCCAAGCCGATGCGGGCATCGACATGCTGCAGGCCAACGTCGACACGCTGATCGCAATCCCCAATGATCGCCTGTTGCAGGTGCTCGATCGCAGCGTCACCATGGTCGACGCGTTCCAGGTTGCCGACGACGTGCTGCGCCAAGGCGTGCAGGGTGTCTGCGACCTGATCACGACACCTGGTCTGATCAACCTCGACTTCGCCGATGTTCGCACGGTCATGCGCGATGCTGGCACTGCCCTGATGGGTATTGGCATGGCGAGTGGCTCGAATCGTGCCCGCGAAGCGGCGACGCGAGCAGTCGAGTCGCCACTGGTCGGTCATCAGATTCGTGGCGCGACAGGCATTCTCTTGAGCGTCTCCGGCGGTCCCGATCTGTCGCTGCACGATGCGATGGAGATCGCCGAGATCGTGCGCGAGGCTGCCGACGAGTCGTGCAACGTGATCTTCGGTGCGACGGTTGACGAGAGCTTGGGCGACCAAGTCTGGGTGACTGTCATTGCAACGGGCTTCGATCGTCCGGCGGGCTCGCGCCCAATGGAGGCTTCGATGACCGGTGGTGCAGCGATGATCCCCGAGTTCAACGTGCCTGCGACGGCTGGTGACGCTGACGCGATCGACGTACCCGACTTTCTCAAGTAACTAGTCGTCGAGACCGAGTTCGCGCGCAAGTTCTTCTGGCGTCCGAACACGTCCGTTGCGTCGTGCCCGCTCCTGGGTTTCGCGTGTCAGCACCATCCCGCGGTGAATCTCTGTCAGGAGACCCGTGACGACTTCGAGTCGATGCGCCTCGTCGCGATCTTCGAGCAGTGATTGCTTGATGTCGTGGCCAATATCGACCCGAGCTAAGAGGGCGTAGGACAGTCCGGGGCCGGGCTCGGGAGCCTCAGGGGCGGCGCCGTCGAGCTCGCCAGCGAGTCGGGAGTAGATGGCAATTGCGGCCTCTTGTGCGTCGAGCGGTGCATCCGCGGGAGCGTCGGTGACTGGCTCGACGTGTGCAGAGCGGTAGGAGTGTTCGTCGTGAATGCTCTCGATGCGGACTACGATGCCGCCCAGTGTGATGATGTTTGAGCGCCCGTCCGGGAACTGTTCGAGGATCTGGGTGATCTCGGCTGTGCAGCCAATGTCTCGCATTCCGTCTTCGTCCGAGTACACGATCACAAAGGGCTCGTCGTTCTCCTCGCACCACGCGACCATGTCTTGGTAGCGCTGTTCAAAGATGTGGAGCGGCATGGGTTCGCCTGGGACGAGGGCGAGTTCGAGTGAAAAAATCGGGAGTTCCATACTTATCTCTTCGAAGAGTAGACCGCGTCAGCCGCGCGCCGCTGCGAGGCGCATCGCTACCGTACCTTCTATGGCTCCTCTTCCCCCACAACCCGCGGCGCTTGCCGAGTTGGTCTGTGCTGGTGATCGCCGCGCGATTGCACGCGCGATCTCGTGGATTGAGGATGAGCATGCTTCGGCCGGCGAGCTGGTTGCTGCGCTGTGGCCGAAGACCGCCGGTGCGCTCGTGGTGGGCATCACTGGCCCATCTGGCGTCGGCAAGTCGACGCTGGTTGGTGCACTGGTGCGCGAGATCCGTAACGCGGGGCAGACGGTCGGCGTGGTCGCAGTTGATCCCTCGAGTCCTTTTACGCAAGGCGCCGTGTTGGGCGATCGCGTACGGCTGGTTGAACACGACACGGACGATGGCGTCTTCTTTCGCTCGATGGGTAGTCGCGGGCGGCTTGGTGGAGTGGCGGAGGCGACGGCGCTCGCGAGTGCGGTGCTCCGAGCGGCCAACTTTGACGTGATCCTGATTGAGACGGTTGGTGCGGGTCAATCCGACATTCGCATTGCGGACATGTCTGACATCGTGGTGCTCGCGCTCCAGCCGGGGAGTGGCGACAGCGTTCAGGCGATCAAGGCTGGCGTGATGGAGATTCCTGACATCGTGGCGTTAACGAAGGCTGATCTGCCGGGCGTGGACATGTTTCGTAGCGAGTTGCGTCTGGCCTTGAGCATCGATCCGGACAAGGCCCCACGCCTGGTTGAGGTCTCTGCTCCGAACCAGACAGGCGTCGATGAGTTGTGGACTGCCGTCCTATCCTGCCGCGAGGCGCTTGGCGCAGTAGCGATCGAAGCGCGTCGTCAGGGCGGGCTCGAGCGCGAGGCGGTGGCGGCTGCCGCGACGCGAGCGGGCGCTCGCGCTCAGCACGCCATGGATCAGAATCCCGCGATCCAGGAAGCACTGGCCCAACTCCACGCAGGCACACTCGACCCACTGGCTCTCGCGCAACTCCTTGAGCGGCATACTGGGGGAGACGCATGATCGGCCTCGACCGCATCCGCCAAGCCGCCGTGCGGATTCAGGACGTGGCGCTCGTGACACCGCTCTTGCACTCGCGTTTTCTCTCCGATGTGACAGGCGCAGACGTCTGGTTGAAGGCCGAGAACCTCCAGCGCACCGGGTCGTTTAAGGTGCGCGGTGCCGCCAATCGCGTCCAGCTGCTGACCGCCGAGGAGCGTGCGCGTGGTGTGATCGCTGCGAGCGCAGGCAATCATGCGCAGGGCGTTGCCGTCGCCGCGCAGGCGCTGGGAGTGCCCTGCACGATCTGCATGCCAATCGACGCCTCGCTCACAAAGGTTGAGGCGACACGAGGCTATGGCGCCCGGATCGAGCTCGGCGGGGCCGCCTTCGACGACGCGCTGGCGCGGGCTCGCGAAATCTGTGCCGATGAGGGTTCGGTCTTTATTTCGCCGTTTGATGACGAGGACGTGATCGCTGGGCAAGGCACGCTGGGGCTCGAAGTGCTTGAGCAATTGGCCGATCCCGACCTCGTGATCGTGCCGTGTGGTGGCGGTGGGCTGATCTCTGGCACTGCGATCGCGATCCACGAACAGCGCCCCGCGACGCGCATCGTGGGCGTGCAAGCAGAGGCGTGCGCGCCGTTTGTTGCCTCGCTGGCGACGGGTGCTGTGACGGCTGCTACGTCGGCGGGGACGATCGCCGACGGCATCGCGGTCAAGCGACCCGGCGAGATCACGTTCCCACTGGTCCAGCAGTATGTCGAGCAGATGCTGACGGTCGATGACGAGCAAATTGCCGCTGCCATGACGCTCCTTGTCGAACGACAAAAGCTCGTTGTTGAGGGCTCCGGCGCTGCCGGCGTCGCCGCTTTGATGAGCGGCCAACTTGGTGATGTGACGGGCAAGCGCGTTGTGATCGTGCTTTCGGGCGGCAACATCGATCTGCTGCTGTTGCAGGGCATCATGCGCCACGGGCTGACTTCGGCCGGGCGCTACATGCGCTTTACGACTCGCATGGCAGACCGTCCCGGTTCGCTGCGCGAGTTCCTCGATGTGCTGACGGCAGAGCGCGTCAACATCGTCGACATGTTCCACCATCGCGACGGCACGGACCTTGGTGTCAAAGACACCGCGGTTGATATCACCGTCGAAACCAAAGATCACGCGCACGGCGAGCACGTGCTCGAACGGATTCGTTCGAGCGGCTATCCCGCCGAGCGAATGTCGCTCAACTAACGCTGGCGAACAGTGGCGATCCCATCCCGGCACCAAGCACGGGGTGGACGTCGCTAAAGCCCCGGCGTGCGAGCACGGCGGCACCGATACCGGCACGCTGGCTCGACTGGCAGATGACGGCCGTGCGGCGCGTCGGGTCGAGTGCGTCGAGTGAGGCGTTATGGAGCGATGTGATTGGGATCTGGACTGCGCCGGCGAGCGGTGCTGGCAGTTCGTCATCTGCGCGGACGTCGATGATTTGGAGCGTTTTCCGCTCTTCGAGGAACTCCTCGATCGTGAGTGGCTGCAGCACCGTCGTGCCGTGCGCGTCGCTTGCCAGGATCCAACCACGCTGTGTCAGATGACCAATCGCCTGGAGGCGGCGAGCCGCTCGCAGCGCCTGCGGTTCGTCCTCCGCGATCAGCACCGTCGGGACGTCTGGGTCCAGCAAGAAACCGGCACGGGTACCGAAGCCGTTCTGGTCGGCCGGCACGTGATAGGCGCCTGCCACGAGGCCGTGCATGGCATCCATTGTCGCGCGGACGTCCAAGAGTGGCGCATCGCTCGGCAACTCGGTGAGCTGCTTTGGCTGGATTGGTCGTGGCACGAGCGGACCGCGGTTGTAGTCGACGATGCGAGCAAGGTTCGGTGGCTTCGGTGACAGGCCAGAGTTTGCCGCGACCACGAAGGCGTCCTCGCCCATCGGTTGCAGCATGTCGTTGAAGCGCCGCTCAAAGCCAAGCGTGCTCGAAGGCTTTGCGCTCAGGCCTTTGCCGCAGAGCGAGCCCGCGACGTGGCCAGGAAAGACCTCGACGCCGTCCTGCATCGTCAGCAGACGTTCCTGCAACGAGTGGTAGAGGCCGGCGGCGCCCTCTTGACCAGCGATCGCAAGATCGGGGCGGGCGACATCGCCTACAAAGAGACTGTCGCCTGTCAGTACCAGCCAGGGCTCGTCGGAGCGCGTGTGGTCGATCACCTGCAATGCGGTGTGCTCCGGGCGGTGCCCGGGAGTGTGGACCGCGACGAGTTCGATGTTGCCGACCCGGATGCTGGTCCCATCGGGCATGGGGCGGGACTCAAAGGCGACTTCGGCGAGCGGCGACACCCAGATTGGCAGACCGAACTCGAGTGCCAGGATACCGTGGCCCGAGATGTGGTCGGCGTGCGTATGTGTCTCAATCACGCCAACGAGGCGCGCATTATGGTGGGCAAGCGCAGCCTCGAGCGGGCGAATATCAAGCGGCGGGTCGATCACGATCGCCTCGTTGACCTGCTGACAGCCGACGAGGTAGCAGGCGCAGCCAAGGTCGTGATGGATCAGCTGCTCGAAGATCATCTGTCGCAATCCCTTCCATCGACCTGCAGTCCGCGTGCACACACAGGATACGCCTTGGGCCTACTGCGTCAGAGTGCTAAAGCTCGCCCTGCGCACGCGAGAACGACGGCTCACCGTCGAACATGCGCAGCTTCTCGACGTGGACCCAGTTGAAGCGCCCACCAAAGCGGCCGAGCAGTTCCAGGATGTCATCGCTCGTGATGACGCTGCCGCGCGAGATGAAGCGCGCACGCATGACGTCGGTCGGATCGAGCTGCGCTCGCGTCTTCGGCCAGACCTGCGTGCCGCGACATTCGACCATTTTGAGCTCGAGCACGGTGCCCTCGGCCAGGCGCTGAGCGGCTTCGCCGACCCTGTCGGGAGTCTCTTCTGTCTGGAAGAAGACGTCCACGCCAATCAGCTCGACGGACTCGGGAATGACGAACGCCGCCTCTTTGCGGGGCACGGGCATCACGATCTTCTTGACCGGTCGCGCAGTCCACTCTGGCACGGACTTGCCGAGGTTCGCAATGATCGCCTCGGTATAGGCCGTCGTGCCGACGCTGCCCTCGTCGCCCATCACGTCGCGCGTGCGAACTCCGCTGGCGAGCGTGGCCATCACAGAGTTCTCAATCGACGAGGCGGCCTCGAGCTCGCCAATGTGGCGCAGCATCAGTACGGCCGAGAGAATCATCGCTGTCGGGTTGATCGTGTCTTGGCCGGCGTACTTGGGAGCCGAGCCATGAACGGCCTCGAAGATTGCGACCTCAGTGCCAAGGTTGGCAGACGGCGCAAAGCCGAGTCCGCCGACGAGAGCGGAGGTGAGGTCCGAGAGGATGTCGCCGTTCATGTTCGTCGTGATGATCATCTCGAACTGTTCCGGCCGCTTGACAAGCTGGTGGGCGCAGTTGTCGACGATCACGTGCCACGAATCGATCTCGGGATGCTCCGGAGCGATGTCCTCGAAGGTGCGCTTGAGCAGGCCCTCGGTCATCTTCATGATGTTGGCCTTGGTGGCGCAGGCGACGTTGGTGCGATTCTCGGCTTCGGCCAAGGCGAAGGCGAGCTTGACGATCTTCTCGCAGCCCTTGCGGGAGATCAGCTTGAGCGTCTGGGCGACGTCGGGGGTCTCCATGTGCTCGATACCGGCGTAGAGATCCTCAACGTTCTCGCGCACCACGACAAGATCGATGCCGCGGCCCGAATAGGGGGTGGGCACGCCGGGCATCTCACGGA
>CAMAWJ010000027.1 GCA_945861955.1 Bifidobacterium breve | reverse complement strand
TACCTCCTCCAAACGATCGATACGCGTTGGCGCGAGCACCTCGACAACATGGACTATCTGCGCGACGGCATTCACCTGCGTGGTCTCGCCCAGAAGGATCCCGTCGTGGAGTACCGCACCGAGGGACACGCGATGTTTGGCGAGATGATGGTGGAGGTGCAGCAGGAGGTCGTCGCTGGACTCTTCCAGTTCGTGATCGAAGTTGATGGTCCTGATGGACGGGCGGTCATCGATCCGTTCACGATCGAAGAGAACATGGATCAACTGATCGCTCAGCACGAGGACGTCAGTGCCTTTGAGGCACCGGGCACGCCGCCGCCAGCAGCACAACAGCAGAACGCGACGGCTCCAAACCCCGACTCGGCGTGGTCGCGTTCGTCCGATTGGGCAGGCACGTCGACCAGCACGGGCGCTGTTGAGGAACTCGAGGATCGCTCGTCCCAAACGCTGCGTGGCCAGGCGCCAGGAGCGGCGGGACGACGGAAGAAGCCGACAAAGAAGAAACGTCGTGGCTGACGCGCCGGAGGTGTTGTCTGTCGACGACCTCGCGGCCGCAGTTGAGGAGCTCAGAGCCCGCCTTGTGTGGGTTCGTGATTACCTTTGACCCGGCTCGCCTCCAGGAGCGGATCGACGAGCTCGACACACTGATCGGCGAGCCCGGCTTCTGGGACGACCAGGAACGGGCCGTCAAGGTCTCGGCCGAGCGCTCGCGCAATGCGCGCAAGGTGGAGCTCTACGAGAGCCTGTCCACTGACGTCGCCGATGCGAGCGATCTCGTGGTCATGCTCGCGGACGCGCCAGAGCTACTCGACGAGGTCACGACGACCGTGACGGGCCTTAGTTCGCGTATTGACGAACTGGAGGAGGGTGCGCTCTTCTCGGGTGAGTACGACGCGGGGCCTGCCGTGGTGACCGTGAGCGCGGGCGCGGGCGGTACCGATGCGATGGACTGGACCGAGATGATTCTGCGCATGTACTTGCGCTGGGCCGAGCGACGCGGTTTCTCGACGAGGCTGCTCGAGGCCTCGCCCGGAGAAGAGGCGGGGATCAAGTCGGTCGCACTGCTCGTCGAGGGCGAGAACGCCTACGGCATCCTCGGCGCAGAGAAGGGCGTGCATCGCCTTGTCCGACTGTCACCGTTCGACTCTGCACATCGCCGCCATACGGCCTTTGCGCGCGTCGATGTGACACCGTGGGTTGACGAAGACGTCGATGTCGAGATCGATGATGGTGACCTCCGTATCGACACGTACCGGGCGTCAGGCGCTGGTGGGCAACACGTCAACAAAACCGACTCGGCGGTGCGTATCACGCACCTGCCGACTGGCATCGTCGTGCAGTGTCAGAACGAGCGCTCGCAGACATCGAACAAGCAGACCGCGATGCGCGTGCTCAAGAGTCGCCTGATCGAGCTGGAATTGAAGAATCGAGCAGAGGAACTCGCTAAGGAGCGGGGAATGAGTCAGGACAACTCGTTCGGCAGCCAGATTCGCAGTTATGTCCTTCACCCTTACACGATGGTCAACGACCACCGCACAAACCGCAAAGACGGCAACATTCAAGCGGTTTTGGATGGCGATCTTGATCCGTTTATCCGCGATTTTCTGCTGCGCCGCACTGCCGCTGACGGCGACGCTGTTGCCGAATCGTAATCTGCTGCGACTGCCAGCGGATGATAGATTGGGTGCGTTGGCATGTTGAAGCGAGACTCCCCATCTGATCCTCTGCCGGAGCCGTTTCCCGTCGCCGATTCTGGCTACGTGAGCATCGCCGATACCGACCTTCGCAGCGAGGACGAGCTGGAGCGCGAGGCAGACGAGCGTCGCCGCCGTCGTGCTGAGGCGCTCTCCGAACTGGCAGGCGAGACCAGCGAGTTCCGCCGCCCGTTTGCCCCACGCAACGAGGCGATGATCCTGTTGGAGAACTGCACCATGGTCTATCCGGGCGACGTTGTCGGGTTGGATGACGTCACGCTGCAGATCGATAAGGGCGAGTGGGTCTTCCTTGTCGGTCCGTCCGGCTCGGGTAAGTCCACCTTTATCAAGCTGTTGCTGAAGGAAATCGATGCGACGAACGGCAACGTCCAGGTGGGTGGTAAATCGCTTCGCACCCTCAAGCGCTCTCAGGTACCCAAGTTGCGTCGTAACATTGGCTGCGTCTTCCAGGACTTCAAACTGTTGCCGACGCGCACGGTCTACGAAAATGTCGCGTATGCACTCGAGGTGCAGGGTCAGCGGCTCGACGTGATTGAGCGCAAGGTGCCCGAAATCATTGGACTGGTCGGCCTCGCCGACAAGATCGACAAGTTGCCGCACGAGTTGTCGGGTGGACAGCAGCAGCGCGTCTCGATTGCCCGCGCGTTCGTCAACCATCCGCCGCTCTTGATCTGTGACGAACCGACCGGCAACCTCGATCCCGAGACGTCGATCGGCATCATGCAGTTGCTCTACCGCATCAACCGTGCGGGTACCACGATCTTGATGGCCACCCACGACCGCGAGATGGTCGACAAGATGCGTCGACGTGTGATCGCGCTCGAAGAGGGCCGCGTCGCGCGCGACGATCGTCGTGGTGGCTACGTCGAGGACGAGGAGCAGGTCTAGTGGAGACCCGTTGGAAGTTCTTTGTCGTGGAGGCGCTGAAGTCGCTGAAGGGCAACTTCGCGACGACGATCGCAGCAGTCGTGACGGTGCTGGTTGTGATGTTTATTGCCGGGATTGGCATTGCGCTCGGCTCGTACGTCTACAACTACTCCAACAAGGTGCGAGACGACGTCACGATTCGTGCCTACTTGAAGGATTCGGCGACGCCAAGGCAGATCGCCGATATTCAGCGCACGATTACCGAGACGCCTGGCGTACAGGATGGCTCGTTGCAGTACGTCTCCAAGGACGATGCGATCCTGCGTCTACAGAAGCAGCTGGGCAAGGATTCCGAGCTACTCAAGCTGACGCTGGGCAATCCGCTGCCGGCCTCATTCGAGTTCAAGGCTGTCGATCCGGACCAGACGGCTGGCGTCGCCAAGGCCGTGGCGGGACTGCCAGGCCTCGATCCGCCTCAGGCCGGTCTGCCAAATCCGGATTACGGAGCGGGCAAGGCCGATCGAGTCTTGAAGACTGCGGGCACGATCACCATCGTGCTGCTCGGCATGGGCGTCGTGCTCGCCATTGCCGCAATTCTCTTGATCGGCAATACGATCCGGCTCTCGATCTTCGCGCGTCGGCGTGAGGTTGAGGTGATGAAGCTCGTGGGCGCTACCAACTGGTTTGTGCGGCTTCCCTTCATGATTGAGGGGATGGTCTGTGGCGTGGCAGGGGCTGTTCTTGCGTCGATTCTCTTAGCGATCAGCTATCAGACGCTGCTGGCCGATCGTGTCCAGTCGTCGATGACGGGCAACGGTTCGCCCGAGGCAATCGCCTTTCCGCTGCTTGTGCTGCTGCTGATTGTTGCGGGCTTGGCGATCGGTGCGATCGGTTCGGGCCTCACGATGCGCCGCTTCCTTAAGGTCTAAAACGCATGCCGATTCGGCAATCTGCCCGTCGGCGCTCTACCCTTTGCGTATGACGGAATCCCAGTTGCCGCGGATGTTGTTTGTGGAGGACGATCCCGTCATCCGTCAAGCCACGAGTGACTACCTGACCCGTAACGGTTTCGAGGTGATCGCGGCCGAGGATGGCGATGCGGGCTTGGTCGCATGGCGCGAGTCGGACCCGGTGCTGGCCCTGCTCGATGTGATGCTGCCGGGAATGGACGGCGTTGCGCTCTGCCGTGCAATTCGGGCCGAGTCGCAGATTCCTGTGATCTTGTTGTCGGCGCGCTCTGACCCGATCGATGTGGTGCTGGGGCTCGAGGCGGGCGCGGACGATTACGTCACGAAGCCATTCGAGCCAGCGGTCTTGGCCGCTCGTCTGAGGGCTGCCTTGCGGCGCGTGACGCCAACAGATATCGAGCGTGCGCCCTTCGAGCAGATCGGTTCGCTCGTGCTCGATCGTGAAGGGTACGCCGTGACCCGCGACGGTGAACCTTTGGCGTTGACTCCAACGGAGTATCGCCTGCTGGTCGAGTTCATCGACAACGTCGGGTTGGCCCTCGACCGTGCGGTCTTGCTGGAGCGCGTGTGGGGGTATGGCTGGGCAGGAGACACGCGGCTTGTCGATGTGCACGTTCAGCGGCTCCGCGCCAAGATTGAGGTCGACCCGGCGGCGCCCGAGCTTGTCCAGACCGTGCGTGGTGTTGGCTATAAGTTGGTGCAGCCGAGCGAGGCTACGTGAGCCTGCGGGTCCGGCTTGCTCTCGCAATTGCGATCATCAGCGCCCTCGTCGCCGGGGGCATTAGTGTCGCGGTGTACCAGCGGAGCACGACGGATCGAATCGATCGCGCGCGCGAAACGGCGGCTCGTCAAGCGAGGACGGCCGCCTCGATCGTGCGGTTGCGATTGCCGGGTGGTGCGACGGTGACGCCGTCAGGCTCGTACGTCGTGACGCAGGATGGTGCGGTTGGCGACGCCTCAATCGGCCTTGGGCTCCCGGCGCTGCTGCAGGCGCGTGTCGAGAAGACGCCGGACCGGGTGTTTACCGAACCGGTCTTGGAGGGAGCAGATGCGGCCGTGTACGCGGGCACCCAGTTGTCCGGCGTGGCGTCTGTCTACGTCCGACAGTCTTTCGTAGCCGATCAGGAAGAGCTCAGTGCGCTGCGCGATGCTCTGATTCGATTGACAGCGGCAGCGTCGGTGATTGGTGCGATCCTTGGCACGCTCGTGGCATCCGCGTTGTCACGGCGGCTGCGACGATCGGCGGCGTTGGCGCGCCGCTTGGCTGCTGGCGACCTCGATGCGCGTCTTCATCCGCGCGGGCGCGATGAGATCGCTCAGCTTGGTCGCGCGCTCGACGATATGGCCGAATCCCTTGGTGCGACGATCCGAGAACTCGATGAGGCAGCCGAGCGTGAGCGGAGTTTCTCTGCCGATGTCGCGCACGAGCTGCGCACGCCGATTACCGGCCTCGTTGCTGCTTCGTCCCTGCTCGATGACACGCCGGAGGCGATGATGGTCAAGGAGCGCGCAGGAGCGCTCGCTCACCTTGTAGAAGACCTGCTCGAGGTTATGCGGCTCGATGCGGGGGCAGAGACGGCGATGTCGGACCAGTTCGACCTCGTTCGACTGGTCGGCGATGTCACGCGCGATCGGCTACCCGAGGCCGAGATCACGCTCCCACTCACGCTCCGCGTGCAGTCGGATCCTCGCCGGCTTGAGCGGATCTTGGTCAATCTGCTCGAGAACGCTCGTCGCTATGGTGCTGCCCCGTATGCGGTGACGCTGGATGCGGACACGATGACGCTGACCGTGCGGGATAGCGGCAAGGGCTTTGGTGTCTTCCTCGATCGAGCCGCTGATCGCTTCGCGATGGCGGCGGTCGCGCGCGGTGGTGGCTCGGGGCTCGGTCTGGCGATTGCTGAGGGTCAGGCGCGGGTGCTGGGCGGCACGCTCGAGTTGAGCGACGATGCGGGCGCCGTGGCGGCTCTGCGCCTGCCGCCTGAGGCTCGCGTGCCGATTGGAGCGGCCGTTGTGACAGGAGGTCGGGCATGACCCGCACGCTGGCGGTGCTCGTGTTTGCGTTGCTGCTGGTGGGCTGTGGTGGTGCGAACAGTGCAGTCCGCGACGAGGGGCTCGCAGCGGGGGACAGAGCGGTGGTCTCGCCGGCAACCGGGACTGAACAGACCTCGACTCCCGTCACGCCGGCTGCACCTACGCCGGGCGTTGCCTTTATCTACCTGTTGCGTTACAACCAGCCAGAGCCAACGCGACGGAGCGTGCCGGTCGGGATTTCCGTGCCCGAATCGAGCATGCGTGAGTTGCTTGCGGGACCGTCACAGGCGGAGGCGACGCTGCACTACTCAACGGCAATATTGGAAGACACACGTCTGCTCAGCTATTCCCGCACCGGTCGTGTCGCGATCGTCGACATCTCAGCCCTGCCGGCAGTGCAGGGAGACAATGACTCTGAGGCGCTGCTTGCGCTGTATCAGATCGTGTTCACCGTTACTGCTTCCGGGGGCGTCGATGCGGTGCAGGTGCGCGTCGCTGGGCGTCCCTACGGCCTCAATTCGGTGACGGGTGGGTCAAGCGCGCTCGAGCCACCGTTGACACGAGCGGATCTCAGCTTCGTGGTCGCTGCCGAGACCCTGCCAGGGAGCACAGGCTGTGCGGTCGCGAAAGAGGACGCACAACCCTACGATGGCGCGCCGATGCTGACGTTGGCGCGCCCCAAGAGTGGCGAGACGGTGCTCGGGACGTTGCAAGTCCGGGGCGCGCTGCAGAGCAATGGTGGGCCGATCGTGATTCGACTCTTGCAGGACGAGTTGGAGGTTACGAACCGCATCATCGACGAGCAGTGCCGTGGCAGTTTCGCGGCGACAATTCCGCTTCCGCGTACGCTGATCGGCTCGGTCGATGTGGAGGTGATCGCTCCCGGGACCAACGGTGAGCCGGCGGCCTCGATCCGTGAGACGATCACAGTCGAGGGGTAGGTTGCCAGCGACGCGTACGATGTACGTATGAGCGGCGAGGGCGAACGAACGATTGCGCAGAACCGAAAGGCGCGCCACGAGTACCACCTCGAGGATAACCTTGAGGTCGGCATCGTGCTGACCGGCAGCGAGATCAAGTCGCTGCGGGCTGGATCTGCCAGCGTCAATGAGGCCTACGCGATGATTCGCGGCAGTGAGGTCTGGCTCGTTGGAGCGACGATCGAGCCGTACGCCCAGTCGGGCATGCGCAATCACGATCGTCTGCGGGACCGCAAACTGCTGCTGCATAAACGTCAGATCGAGAAGTTTCGTCAACGCGTCGAGCAAAAAGGCTTCACGCTGGTGCCACTCCGGATCTACCTCAAGAATGGTCGCGCCAAGGTCGAGATCGCGCTCGGGCGTGGCAAGGACACGATCGACAAGCGCGAGACCGTCAAGGCGCGCGAGGCGAAGCGCGACATGGACCGTGCCGTCAAGGAACGGGGCTAGTCGTGCGGCGCTCGGGTTTCGCAGTTGTTGGCGGCGCGATTGTTGTGGCCGTCGTCTTGGTGGCAGGCTTTATTGCACTCGGCGGTGCCGAACGATTGGACACCACCCAAACGGCAAGTGCGGCAACGTGTCAGACGACCAGTTCGTCCAGTGCGCAGGGCTCGGCGGCCGAAGCTGAGGCATCGCAGATCCTGCTGGCCTCGCTGCAGGACGCTGCCTGCTCGCTCAAGGTCTCCCGTGAGGATCTCGTGCTCGCCTTGGGGCGTGGCACGGGGATTGCCGAGGCCGCTCAAACGCTTGGCGTTGCGCCCGACGCGCTGACGACGGCTGTGCTCGGAGCGATTACCACAGCCGTTGACGCCGAGGAGGCCGCTGGCAGGCTGACGCCGACCACAGCTCTGGCCGTGCGAACCTTGCTCGAGCTCGTACCGCCAGATCAGCTGCTTGCCGCAGTGCGTGGCGATCAGGGTGCCTGTAAGGAGTTGCCATGGAAGGCGACCGGCGATCTCGACGAGATCGCAGCAGAGATTGGTGTCAAGACGGGGCTCGGTGCCGCCTGTGCGCTTGAGGTCTCGCCGCTCGAGGCGGTCGCTGCGTTGGCCGACCCGCAGGGGCTCGAAGGCCTCGCAACCCGCGCTGGAGTGTCGCAGGCAACGGTGGAAGCGGCTGTCCGGGTTGCGATGGAGCAGGCGATCAACGAAGCCGCGGAGGCCGGTGCTCTGTCGGGGACGGAGGGGACTGTGTTGGCGGCTGCTGCGCGCGTTGCACCGGTCGACCGACTGCTTGCGATCGTGCGCGGCGACGACGATCCCTGCGTCGCGTTTCCGTGGCCCGGTTCGACGAGTCGGGGCGAGACGCTCGCAGGCGTTGCGCTGGTGGGCATTGTTGACGCCGCCTGCCAGTTACAGGTACCGACCTTTGACATGTTTGCCGCGCTCGCCAGTCAGGCCGAGCTTGATGCGCTGATCGCAAGTTCCGGCGTGTCAGAGGCAGAGATCGAAGCGGCGCTTCGGACGGGACTCGAAAAGGGTGTCACCGAGGCGCAGGACGCGGGTTCGATGTCGGGCATCGAGGCGTTGCTGTTGCGCGCCGTGCTTTCGCAGGTCGGCATTCTCGATCTACTCAACAACTTCGCTGGCTAAATCAGCCAAACGGCACAGAAGACTGGCGTTCTGTATCATTGGCAGGTCCCCAGGGGGCGTCATGGTTTCGACGTGGTCGTCTACAGGGATTGGTTGCGAGCCGAGGATGTCGGTTGGCCTCGTTAAAAAACCCGGCAGTATGAACTGCGAAGTCTGATACTGACATCGCTTTCGCCGCCTGATCCTAGGATCACGTGACGAACGTCTTTGAACCCTGGGCCCGTGGGGTGCAAACGGCGTAAAACAACGGGCTTGTTCCCCGGCGGACTGGTGCGCCGACGGGGGAGACCTTATGCACCTGGCTCGAAAAACGCCGGCCCGCAGAGCCGCTTTCGAGTGAGATTGATCAGCGGGCTACGCTCGTAGACGCCTTTTCCGAGCGGTCGCGGACCCGGGTTCGATTCCCGGCGCCTCCACTCTAGGGCTGCACGGTTCCCCTCTCTCCGGAGAGGGGAACCGTTGAATCCCGCACACGCGGTGCGGGTCGGAATGCAGCGGCCCCACGAGGGTCGCCGGCGCTTTCGGATAGCGGGTGCAACGAGTAGGCTTTCGCCATGGCTATCGCACCGCGCCCCGAGCTGAGCTCCCAAGAGCTGGAGACGTTGGCCTCAATTCAACGTCGCGTGCTCTGGCTCGCGACACGCATGATCGACTACGCCAACCACGAGCGACCCTCGGGTGATGCGCTCAAGGTCGGCGGCCATCAGGCCTCATCGGCCTCGATGGTGACGGCGATGACCGCGCTCTACTTCCACTGGTTGAAGGCCGGCGATCGCGTGGCCGTCAAGCCGCACGCCTCGCCGGTGCTGCATTCGATCAACTACCTGCTCGGGCGTCTCGATCGCGATTACCTGACGAAGCTCCGCGATTTTGGTGGTCTGCAGGCCTATCCCTCGCGCACGAAGGACCCCGATCCGATCGACTTCTCGACTGGGTCCGTTGGTCTTGGTGCCGCTGCGCCCCTCTTCGCCAGCGTCGTCGACCGCTACGTGGGAGCGCACTTCGATGTCCCGCCCGGCCGTCGCTTCGTGGCGCTCCTCGGCGATGCCGAGCTGGATGAGGGCAACGTCTGGGAGGCGTTGGCCGATCCGGCCGCACGCGGGCTCGGGCAGCTGACCTGGATCGTCGATTTCAATCGTCAGAGCCTCGACCGCGTGATTCCTGGTGTGCGCTCGCAGGAATTTACCCACGTCTTCCGCGACCACGGTTGGCAGGTCGAGATTGTCAAGTACGGGTCGCGGCTGCGCGAGGCCTTCGCCTTGCCTGGCGGTGAGGCGCTGGAGCGCCGCATCGACGGCATGCCGAACCCCGAGTACCAGAGTCTGCTGCGTAAGAGCGGTGCCGAGATTCGCTCGCTCGTCGTCGATAACGCGCCCGCCGGTGATCGCAAGGCGCTTGCCGGGGTCTTCGAGGCCTACGAGGATGCAGCGCTGCCGGCCCTGATCGGCGATCTTGGTGGCCACGACCTTGGTGACATGATCGCCGCGCTCGAGCGCGCCGACGCTGACACCGAGCGCCCGACGGTGATCTTCGCCTTTACCGTCAAGGGTTGGGGTCTACCGATTGCCGGTCATCCGATGAATCACTCGGCGCTGCTCTCGACCGCGCAGGTCGACGAGTTGCGCGGCGAGCTGGCCGATGCCGTCGACGAATGGGCGGGCTTCGCTGTCGACACTGCGGAAGGCAAGCTCTGTCTCAGCTCGGCCGATCGTCTGACCGAGCACAATGCCGCTGCGCCGGATCGCGTCGACCCCTATGCGATTCCACACGAGTTTGGTCCTGTCACCACGCGGCCCACCTCGAGTCAGGACGCGTTCGCGCGCGCGCTGCAAGACATCGCCAACGTCGATGAGGTCGCGCGCCACATCGTCACGACCAGCCCCGACGTCTCAATTTCCACCGGTCTTGGTGGCTGGATTAATAAGCGCGGCGTCTTTAGTCCCGAGATCGAAGCGGTCTACGAGATTGAGGATGCCGGCCCACTCAAGTGGGAGCCGACGCCGAAGGGCCAGCACATCGAGCTCGGCATCTCGGAGATGAATCTCTTTCTCTTGCTCGGGCAGCTCGGTCTTGGTGCCGAGCTCCATGGCACGCAGCTGTTGCCGATCGGCACCGTCTACGACCCGTTCGTCTGTCGTGGCTTGGACGCGTTGATCTACTCGGTCTACTCGGGCGCACGCTTCGTGTTCGCGGGTACGCCGTCGGGCGTCTCGCTGTCGCGTGAGGGCGGGGCACACCAATCGTCGATTACCGCCTCGATCGGTATGGAACTGCCGGGTCTGACGATGTGGGAGCCCTGCTACGCGCTGGAGACGGAGTGGGTGTTGCTGCACGGATTGCGCGACATCGTGCGGGTAGATGGCGAGGCGCATTACCTGCGCCTGTCGACCACCCCGGTCGCACAGGACGCCTTTACTGCACTATTGGAACGAGTCGATCGTGCGGCACTGCGCGACGACGTGCTGGCAGGCGGGTATCGCCTCGTCGAGGCCGAGGCCGGCGGGCCAGGCTCTCGTGTTGTCATCGCAGCGTGCGGCGCGATGATCCCACAGGCGCTCGCGGCACGCGAGCTGCTGGCGGCCGAAGACATTGGCGCCTCGATCGTCAATGTCACAAGCCCCGACCGGCTCTTCCGCGCCTTGCGCACGCGCACAGGGGCCTTGCGCAACGGTCGCCTCAGCGACCCGTCGATCCTCGAGCGGTTGACGGTGCCCGAAGAGCGTGGCGTGCCACTCGTCACCGTGCACGACGCGGCGCCGCATGCCCTGGCCTTCCTTGGCTCCGCCTTCTCCTCGCCGCTGATTCCACTCGGTGTCGATCGGTTTGGCCAATGCGGCTCGCAGCCTGAGGTGTATGAGTGGCTCGACCTCAGCGCCGAGGCGATCGCAGAGGCGGCTATCGCCGGCCTCTGGCGTCCCAACGCGTGAGCGAGGTCCCCGACCACATCGCGAGCAACCGACGGCAAGCGGATGTCTGGGCAACGCAGTCACGTCTGGAAGAGGTCTGGCGGGCGCGCCTGCATGGTTGACCTACGCCAGACGGCGGACGAGCACAAGCGAGCTCGCAGCAACCACGGCGAGCATCAGCAGCGAGACCTCTGCGCCGGTCGAGCCGTGCACGAGGCCAGCGCTGATCGCGCCGAGGGTGGCAGCAGGCCCCCAGAACATGTTCATCAGGAATGTGCCGTGGGCAGAATCGCCGCCCAGCTCGTGGATGCCATCGCCCACGAGTGCGAGCCCCGGACCGGCAATTGCGAGCATAAACGCGCCGGCGATTGCGATCAACATGACCGTCGAGGTCTCAAATGAGGCGGCAGCGATCAGTAAGAGCGCGATGGTCGCGACGCTCAACGCGAGCATGAGCGGTTTGCGACGACCAAGGCGATCGCTGGCCTTGCCGAGGCGTGGCGCCACGAAGACGTTGATCACGGCGATACCGCTGAAGGCGATCGCGATGATCGTCGAACTGGCGCCGAGCTCGGTCAGTCGATACGTGCCGGACAGCGTTAGAACACCGAGCGCAAAGGCGGGGACTGAAGTGATCCACAGGCCCGTACGAACCCTCTGTGACGACAGGTAATGCCACATCACGCGCATTGAGACATTGTCGGCATTGGGCACAGTGGGGAGGCGCGAGACGAATGCTGCCACGACGGCCTGGCCGGCGGCGACGGCCGTAAACACGGGTCCACGCCCGAACTCGACTGCCAGCGAACCGACCAGAGGGCCGACAGCCGAACCGGCCGCCGAACCGCTGTAGACCGTGCCAATCGCCATGCCGCGATGCTCGATGCCGACCATCGAGCGCGCTGCTGCGAGCAGCCCCGTGTAGGCGATCACGCTGCCGGCACCGACGAGGATTCGCGCGGCCATCAGGACCGGGAAGGTGTCAGCAGCAGCGAACCCCAGCGTGGCGATGGCGACGGAGCCGACACCCGCTGCGGCAGTGGCTCGTGGTCCGAAGCGTGCGGCCAGACGGTACGCGGGGTAGGCGCCGAACCAATAGCCGATGGCATAGCCGGCAACGAGTAGACCAGCCTGCTCTTCTTGGAAGCCGAGCTGGCTGTCGAGATGCGTCAGCATCGGCGCGAGCGCGGTGTAAAACAGCGACTCGGACAGAGCGCCGAGGGCGCAGATTAGGATCGCCAGACGAAGGTTTGTGATGCGCACGGACACGAATAATAGACGTTCGCGCTACCGTGAGCACATGAGCAGCATCCCGGCCCCGTTTCCCCGTGAGACCGACCAGCGGGGCTCGTTCGTCCGGCAGCCGAGCCGCTTTCTCGACCACGTCTGTCCGAACGGCACGACCAATTATCCAGCTGCGGCAGGACGCTACGTGTTGTACGTCTCGTATGCCTGCCCGTGGGCGCACCGCACGATCATCCTCCGTCGCTTGAAGCGCCTCGAAGCTGTCGTACCGATGGTGGTCGTCAATCCGTACCGTGACGAGCGCGGGTGGGGTTTCGGCGACCCGGTCGGCACCGACACCGAGCCGTATGAGGGCTTTCGCTTTCTGTCCGAGGCCTACGCGATCGCCGACCCGACGTACGACGGTCGTATGACCGTGCCGACGATGTGGGATCTTCAGACGCGCACGATCGTCTGCAATGAGTCTGCGCTCGTGATGCGCATGCTCGACAAGGCGTTCGACGCCTTCACCGACGTGCGGCTGGATCTGCGACCGGACGAGTTGCAGCCCGAACACGACCACTTGGCGGAGCGCATCTACGACGCAGTCAACAACGGTGTCTACCGGTGCGGCTTTGCCATCACCCAAGAGGCGTACGACGAAGCCGTCGGTGCCCTGTTTGGCATGCTCGACGAGCTCGACGAGCGACTCGCGACGAGCCGCTACCTGATGGGCCCAGCCACTACGGAGGCCGATTGGCGCCTCTTCACGACGCTGATCCGCTTTGACCCGGTCTACGTCGGCCACTTCAAGACGAACATTCGTCGTATCGCCGACTACGCCAACCTCGGTCCGTATCTTCGCGATCTCTATCAACAGCCAGGTATTGCAGACACCGTGCGGATCGACGAGATCAAGATCCACTACTACACAACGCATCCACAGCTCAATCCGAGCCGCATCATTCCGGCTGGCCCGGCGCTCGACTGGGATCGGCCGCACGGTCGAGAACGACTGGCCTAGAAAAAGAGAAAGCCCCGCCGGAGCGGGGCTTTCAACAGAGCGGATGATGGGGCTCGAACCCACGACCTTCGCCATGGCAAGGCGACGCTCTAGCCAACTGAGCTACATCCGCGTGGAAGGGAGTATAGAACAGGCATTCCGCAGCGGACGCGATCACCGGCGGGGCGTCGCTGAGGCGCCCGAGAAGCTGGTTGTGTCCGGAGATCAACTTTGCTTTGGGGTCAGACCCTGAAGCAAAGTTGATCGCCGGGAATCAGTGCCCGGTCAGCCAGTCGACGATCGAGCCAGCACGTGAGGTCTTCGTGCCCGTCTCTTCGTTCTGCTCCGCGATCCGCAACAGCTTGAGGGAACTGTTGGCGGCGATGTAGCGCAGCGGCTCGGGCTCCCACTTGCGGGATTGATGGTTGACCCAAGGCAGTGACACCAGATCTGTCTTGCGCTGCGTAATCAGGTCGGCGAGGGTGCGGCCTGCGAGGTTCGTAATCGCGACGCCGTCGCCGACATACCCGCCAGCCCAGCCCATCCCCGTCTTAGGGTCGAGACCAACCGAGGCGTTGAAGTCGCGAGGAATACCGAGCACACCGCCCCAGGTGTGCGTGATCTTGGCGTTGGCTGCGGCCGGAAACAGCTTCGCAATCACACCCTGCAGGCGATCGTGAACGGGAAGATCGTGGAACTCGCGCTCGAGCTTACTGCCGAAGATGTAGGGGTGTCCGCGGCCACCAAGTGCAATGCGATCGTCGGCTGTTCGCTGTGCGTAGATAAAGAGGCGTCGCCCGTCTGAGAGCGTCTCGCGCTCATTCCAGCCGATCTCGTCCCAGATCGCCTGCGACAGTGGCTCGGTAGCGACCATGCACGATGCGAATGGCATCAGCCGTCGCTTCTCACCCTCAAGTTCCGGGGTAAAGCCCTCCGTTGCGCGAATCACATAGGTCGCGTGGATCGTGCCGCGGTCGGTGATGACTCGTCCGGGCTCGAGGCGGCGTGCATTCGTGCCCTCGTAGATACCAACGCCGCGGCGTTCGACGACGTCGGCAAGCCCACGAACCAATCGTGCCGGATGGACGCGAGCCGCGTGTGGGCTGAATACGGTACCGAGAGCGCCAGGCACATTCGTGCGGGCCAGCGTGTCCTCCCGCGAGAGCAGGCTGTAGTCCGCGTCGGTATGGCCGAACGCGTGATGCGCTTCGACTGCCCCGCGCGAGTGCATCAGCCCTACCTGCGTCATTGCCAGCGTCGACCAGCCGCCCTTGTGAAAGTGCGCGTCGATGCCTTCCTTTGCGAG
>CAMAWJ010000026.1 GCA_945861955.1 Bifidobacterium breve | reverse complement strand
ACCCTTATGTGACATGTGGCAGGTGTCTAGTGGAGCAAGAATCGCGGGCATGTCACATAAGGGTCTGACCCCTTTGTGACATCCGCCAGCGCTACTTGAGGCCTTGGCGTGCTTCGCGCACGAGCGCGACGCACTCGGGGTAGATCACGGTGATGGCGGCACGGAGTTGCGCGGCCTGCTCCTCGGCGGTGCCGGAAGGGGTGACCTGCGCGATCGCGGCAGTCGTCATCTGGACGGCGAGGTGGATGGCGTTGTCGGCAAAGGCGACGCTCTGGCTCTCTTGAGCCTGCTCAGCCATCTGTCGCATCGCATTCTGCAGCTCTTCCGGATCGAACATGCCGCCACCAAAACCAAAAGGATTTTCTGTCATACCCGGATCCTACTTTGCTTCTGCAAGTCGTGCGGTCCAAATGTAGACCGGCTCGACGGGAGGACCATCGGCAATGCCGAGTCTGTTGATCTTCTGCAGAGTCTCTGTCGATGAGGCATCGAGGACGTGGCCGACGACGGCGTAGAGCGGCTCGAGGGCGGCAGCACCAGCTTCGGTTGAGACGATGAAGAACTGCGAGCCAGCCGTACCGTCCGGCTCATTACCTGCCTTGGCCATCGCGACGTCGCCATTGCGATAGGCATAGTCGCTCGGCGGCGGGGTCTGGACGGAGTAGCCCGGTCCACCGGCGCCCGTGCCAGCAGGATCGCCACCTTGAATGACAAAGTTCGGCACGACACGATGGAAGGCCAGACCGTCGTAATAGCCCGAGCGGACGAGTGCAGCGAACGAGGCAGAGGCGTCACCACCGATCTTCGTATCGACGTCCATCACGATCGAGCCGCACGAGGTGACCATCGTAATCGTCCACGGGCCCGTGCCCTTGAGTGGCGTGGGCGGTGCCTCGGTAAAGATCGTGCGAGTCGTTTCGGAGGCCGGCGGAGCCTGGTGGTCACAGCCGTCTTTCCCGTATTCGAGGATTGGTGCTGCTGCCGTCGCGGCGGGAGGCTCCTCGACCGTCGACGTGGTGGCACTCTCCCCACCAATGCTGCAGCCAGCGCTGAGCAGAGCGACACTCGCGATCAATCCGAGTGCGAGACGGTGCATCAGGCAAGACTCTCCGGAGTGGCAGCGAGGCAGTACGCGGCCAGTAGCGCGGCGGTGCCTTCGAGGTCGTTGAGGTCGCAGACTTCGGCCGGGGAGTGCATGTGGCGCAGTGGAATGCCAATCAGCGCGGCGCGCAGGCTGCGGACCGCGTGCAGGGCGTTGTCGACGTCGGTATGCGTCGAGCCGCCGGGCATTGCCTCCATGCCGTAGACGATGTCGTTGGCCTTGGCGGCTGCCTCGAGCGCCGCAACGACGCCCTCGTCGAGGCCGAGGCCGCGCGTGACCACGGGGCCCTTGCCGAGCGCCTGCGGGCCCGTATCGCCCTTGTTGATCATCGGCACGTCGGCCGCGTGCGTGACGTCGATGACGATTGCAACGGCGGGTGCCACGCGATCGGTGACGAGGCGCGCACCATCGCCAAGGGTCTCTTCGAGCACGCAGCCGGTGGCGACGACGCGCACCTTGGGCGAGCCGGCCTGTACACGGCGGAGCGCCTCAAGTGCCGCCCACGCACCAACGCGATCGTCGAGCGCACGCGAGGTGAGGCGCGTTCCCGCCAGCATGATCGGCGCCGAGCCGACAATCGCGTCGTCGCCAACGCGGACGAGGCTCCGAGCATGCTCACCGTCGGTCGCGCCGATGTCGATCCAGAGATCCTTCATTTGCGTGCCCGACGTGCGCTCATCGCCCTTCTGCAGGTGGATTGGCACGCTGCCAATCACTCCAGGAATGTCGCCGTTCGTCGTGCGGACGCTGACGGGCTGGCCGACCAGCACGCGTGGGTCCCAGCCTCCAAGGCCACGAATACGCAGCACGCCTTCGTCCTCGATGTGCGTGACGATGACGCCGATCTGATCGATGTGGCCGAGCAGCAACACGGTCGGAGCGTCGTCTGGACCAACGCTCGCCATCGCATTGCCGAGCTGATCGCGCTCGACGGTCGCAAACTCTGCGGCCATGCTGGCCCACAGGTCGGCTGCCTCGCGCTCGCGCCCAGACGGGCCGTGCGCGTTGAGGAGCTGGAAGAGGCGGTCTCGTGCGGCAGTATCCATGCCCCAGACGCTAGCATCACCCTATGGCAGAGGCAGGAACTCCACGGGTTGTCATTACCGGCATTGGCATTCTCTCGCCGGTCGGTCTTGACACCGCTACGTCGTGGGTGACGCTGCTTGCTGGCACGTCGGGTGTAGGTCCGATTACGAATTTCGATCCGTCGCGCATCGACGTCCAGATTGCCTGTGAGATGAAGGGCTTCGACCCCGAGACTGTTGTCGAGAAGCGCGAGGCGCGCAAGCTCGACCGTTGTAGCGTGGCGGCGATCGCGGCTGCCCGCCAGGCCTGGGCAATGAGTGGTGCCGCGGTTGACGATCCTGAGCGCGTTGGTGTGATTATCGGCTCGGCCTTCGGTGGCGTCAATACGATCCAAGCCGGCCTGCAGACGATGTTCGAGAAGGGGCCCGGTCGGATTGGACCGCACGTGCTCGGCTCGATGCTGGTCGACACGCCCGGCTTCCAGGTGGCCCACGACCTCGGTGTAATCGGCCCCAACTTCTCTGTCACCTCCGCCTGTGCGACCGGCGCCCACGCAGTTGGTGTTGCCTCGGACCTCGTCCGCCATGGCGACGTCGACCTCTGCCTTGCAGGGGGCGTCGACACGCTGATCAACGAGTTCATCATGGGTGGCTTTTGCACTATGAAGGTGCTCGGCACACCGCTTGAGGGCCAGCCGCTGGCCACCGCCTCGCGGCCGTTCGACCTGACCCGCGGCGGCTTCGTGCTCGGCGAGGGCGCCACGGTGATGGTGCTCGAGCGCGAGGATGACGCCCGTGCGCGCGGCGCAACGATCATCGCCGAGATTGTGTCGTGGTCGTCGACCAACGACGCGTTCCACATCGCTGCACCACGCGAAGATGGCGTTGGCATCGACCGCATGTTCGAGTCGGTGCTCCGGCGCGGCGATCTCAGCCCAAGCGAGGTTGGCTACATCAATCCCCACGGGACGGGCACGCAGGCCAACGACCGCCTCGAAACCGCGACGATTCGCAACATCTTTGGCGCCCACGCCGATTCGCTTGCCGTCTCGTCGACGAAGTCGATGACGGGCCATCAGATGGGTGCCGCTGGCGCCTTCGAGACGGCTGTGACGGCGCTCGCGCTCCACCATCGCATCGTGCCACCGACGATCAACCTCACCGAGCCCGACCCGGACTGCAACCTCGACTACGTGCCCGAGGGCGCGCGCGAGTTGCCAAATCTCGACGTCGCAATCTCGTGCTCGATTGGCCTCGGCGGCCACAACGGCGCCGTCGCGCTGCGCCGCATCTAGCGCGTTTTCGCCAGGCTAGTAGGCGCCGCGGCCACGCAGAATCGCCAGTGGAGTGCGCGCGATAATCGCGATGTCCATCCAGATCGACCACGACTCGAGATAGAAGAAGTCGAGCCGGACGAGCGAGTCGAAGCCGAGGTTCGAGCGGCCGGAGACCTGCCAGAGACCAGTGATGCCCGGCAGCACGCTGTAGCGGCGGCGATGCCACGGCTCGAGTAGCTGGTAGTCGCGCATGGGGAGTGGGCGTGGACCGACGAGGCTCATCTGGCCGTTCAAGACATTCAACAGCTGAGGCAGCTCGTCGATCGAGAAACGACGCAGCACACGGCCGACAGGTGTGATGCGCGGATCGTTACGGATCTTAAAGAGCGCACCATCGGCCTCGTTTTGGTCCTCAAGCTCGGCCTGTTCCTGCTCGGCATTCGACGTCATGCTGCGCAATTTGAGCATTGCGAAGGTCTGCTCACCGAGGCCAACGCGCTGGTCGCGGAAGAAGATCGGGCCGGGTGAGGTGAGGCGGATCATCAGGATCGAAATCAGCAGGATCGGACTGAGCAAGACCAAGAGACCGGCCGAGATAAGCAGGTCGAACGCGCGCTTGACGAACCAGTCGACGCCTTGGATTGTTGGCGGCACGATGTCGAAGAGCGGCACGGCCAGTCCAGGAACGTAGTCGGCATGGTGGGCAAGCAGACCCGCGGCGGTCGGCACGACGCGGAGGCGAATGCGGCGCTCGCGACAGGCCTCAAGCGCGATCAGCATCGTCTCGTCGTCAGGTGGTCGGGCGAGTACGACGTCGTGCGGATGGTGCTCGGCGATGGCGTCGGCTAGGTGCTCGACGTCGTCGACGTGGGCAACGGTACGCAGACCGGCGCCTGGGGCTGCATCGCGGAGTGCGGCCTCGACGCTGCGGGTCGCAGAGGCCTCACCAACGACGAGCACACGCCGCTCGACTCCAATCAGTCGTGCGGCTGCATCCGTCAGCGTCGAAAATAGGCCCCGCATGAAGGGAATCAGGATTGCTGAGGTGACAAAGGTGTACGGGAAGATGAGGTACGTCGTGAAGCGCTCGTTATCCGTTGCGATCGAGAACACGGCGATCACGACGACGGCAACGAACAGGCCCGCAACGATCTGCGCACCGCCAGGACGCGTCTCGCGCGGACGGTAGAGACGGTTGCGCGCGAAGATCAGGACGGTCACGAGCAAGACGAACGGCAGCCATTCGCGCTCGGCCGACCAGAGCAGCGTCGAATCGATTGGACGCTGATTGAGGAACTCGCGGAGGGCAAGGCCCGAGTAGATGGCAGCGGTGAGGCCAGCGACATCGATTGCCAACAGCACCGCGACTTCGAGCGTACGACCAACGAGATAGCGCAAACGCAGCGTCGAAACACCCGTCTGCGAGCGCGGGTCACGAGCCTCACGAGGAGGCGTCGGACTGGTGCTTAGGGGAGAGCCACCAGATTCGGGCGAGACGGGTGCAGCCACGATTAAGAGTCTACAGCGCGGTAGGCGGTCTTCCTGCCCCACGATGCAGCAACAATCCGTGTCAGAGACGCGTCGTGAGAGTGCAGAGCTGGTTTGGCTATGCGCCGACGATGCGGCCGGTCAATTCGGCACGGCTCGACTGGTCGAGCAGGCGCGTGAGGCCTTCGCGCAACTGCACGGTCGGTCCCCAACCCAGGAGTTCCGTGGCACGGGTGATATCGGGGCGCCGCTGCTGAGGATCGTTGACTGGCAAGGCCTCAAACACGATCTCGCTGGTCGACCCGGTCAACTCGACGACCATTTCGGCCAGTTCAAGCAGCGTGAACTCCTCGGGGTTACCGATGTTGACGGGCTCGTGCTCGGTCGAGAAGGCGAGCGCGATGATGCCGGTGATTAGATCGTCGACGTAACAAAACGAGCGCGTCTGCGCGCCCGTGCCGAAGACGGTGATTGGCTTGTTCTCGAGCGCCTGACGGACAAAGGTGGGGATGGCGCGGCCATCGAACGCGCGCATGCGCGGGCCGTACGTATTGAAAATACGCACGATCGCCGTGTCGACGCCCTGCTGGCGGTGATACGCCATCGTCATCGCCTCGGCGTACCGCTTGGCCTCGTCGTAGACGCCGCGAGGACCGATCGGATTGACGTTGCCCCAGTACGACTCGGGCTGCGGGTGGATGAGCGGGTCGCCGTACACCTCACTCGTCGAGGCAGTCAAGAAGCGAGCACGCTTGGCTTTTGCGAGGCCGAGCGCATTATGCGTGCCGTACGAGCCGACCTTCAAGGTCTGCAGGGGCAGGCGCAGGTAGTCGATCGGACTGGCTGGCGATGCGAAGTGGAACACGAAATCAACGTCGCCCGGAATCTCGATGTGCGTCGTGACATCGTGCTGGACAAACGTAAAGTTGTCGTCGCGCAGATGCGCGATATTCGTCAACGACCCTGTGTCGAGGTTGTCGAGACACCAGACTTTGTGGCCCGCTGCGAGCAGTCGCTCACAGAGGTGCGATCCGAGAAACCCTGCTCCACCGGTGACGACAGTTGTTGGCATACGGATGATGGTACCCCTACGGGGTAGCCGTCGCCTCCGTTTCGAGTGGATTACGCACGGGCCAGAAGACGGTCGAGAGGATCGCAGCGAGGATGCCGACGAGGAATCCGAGCACGACCGCGATAAAGAGCGAGAACTGCTTTGACGTTGGCGCGACCTTGGAACCGCGAGCTGGTGTGATGACGCTGCCCGACTCGACGGTCGCGATGTAGTCGACCTGAGCCTCGAGGTCTGGGAGTTGCTCGGACAGCAGAGCCTCCGTGTTCGAGTCGTACTGCAGCATCGCGAGTAGCGGCGTGGTGAGCGAACTGCGCTCGGCGGGGCTGAGTGCAGCCTGCTCCAGCGCATCGAGCCGAGCCTGTGTCTCGGCTCCAGCCGCGGCGAGTGCATCGATGCGAGCGCTGAGGCGATCGCGGGCGGCGACGACCGCGGCCCGCTTGGCATCCGTATACGTGTTGGATTTCGCGACGATTGCCTCGGCGAGAGCGTTGGCGGCAGCAGCAGACTGTGCGGCAGTGAACGGGCCTTGCACGATCACTTGCGCGAGTGGGACTGCGGTGCCTTTCACGCCGACGGCGGTGGAGATCAGCTCGACGGAGACGTGGCCCGTCAGGGCATCAGCGGCAAGCCCAGCGGCCTTGCTCGCAGGCTCCTGATATGCGGCTTGGCGCGCGAGCGCATTGGCATAGAGCGGGTTCGACGACAACGGGTTTGGCACGAGCGAACCGTTTGGCGTGACGGGCTGTCCGAGGTAGACGGTCGCGACACCGCGGGTCAGGTTCTTGTTCTGCGTGCGTTGGATCGTGAACGACCCGATGATGGCGAGCGCAATGAAGATCGCGACGACCCACCAACGGGCGAGAATGCGATCGAGATAGCTGCGGAGATCAATCTCCGACTCGGTTCCGTGCGATTCCACCACGAGACTCATGGTACGCGAACCTTCGGCGTGGGGGTCGCCGGTAGGATCGGGGCATGCGAGCTGTGCTGAAAGACAGACGATGAGGGTTGTGCTCGTCGATCCCCGCGGCGAGACGCGTCCCTACGACGACGCGCTGGCCCAAGCCTTGGTCGAGCGAGGCAACGAGGTGACGCTGATCACCAGTGCCCCTCGCGTCGCACAGCCACCGGCTCCCGCTGGCGTCCAGGTCCGTCACGCCTTCTATCGCGTTGCGGACCGGCTGCCAGACGGTGCACGGAAGCTTGCCCGCGGACTCGAGCACCCCTTCGATCTGCTCTGCCTGACGCCATCGCTGATTCGCAAGCGCCCGGCTGCGGTCCATATCCAGTGGCTCCCGCTCGGCGCTGTGGATCGTGTCTATTGGCGAGCAATCGAGGCTGCGCTTGGGATTCCGATCACGTACACCGCGCACGATGCGCTGCCGAACAACCCGAGCGCCAAGCGATTGCGTCGGGCCGCTAAGAACGCCCGGGCCTTTGGCCGTGTAATCGTGCACTCGAGGCACGGTCGCGACGCGCTCGTCAACGCGCTTGGTGTGGATTCGGTCAATGTGCACGTCGTTCCGCATGGCGCATTGACGGCCTATCGTGCTGTGGAGCCAGTGGCACCCGCTGTTACCGATGGTGTGCCGCTCGTGGCGATGCTTGGACTCCTGCGGCCCTATAAGGGGCTCGAGATCCTGCTCGATGCGTGGCCGATGGTACGTACGGCGATTCCCAACGCGCACCTGCTCGTCGCCGGCCGCGTGCTTGGCGACCCCGACGGTGCCGCACGACTCGAGCGCATGGCGGGCGAAGGCAGCGGTGTGATTGCCGATCTGCGCTTTACCCCGACCGAGGAGTTCGTCGGCGCCATGGTGCGAGCCGATGTCGTTGTGCTGCCGTACCGACGAATCGACCAATCAGGAGTATTGTTCGCGGCGCTCGCACTTGGACGGCCGCTCGTGGCAACGCGCGTTGGTGGGTTCGCCGAGGTGGTCGAGCAGCACGGCGCGGGGCTCGTCGTGCCGCCCGAGGATCCAGCCGCGCTCGCTGCCGCCCTGATCGAGCTACTGCGCGACCCGGCGCGGCGCGAGGCGATGGCTGCCGCTAGTCGTGCAGCCTCCGATGGCCCGTTTTCGTGGGACGCCATTGCAGAGGCGACCGAGCAGGTCTACGCGGGGTAGCTGGTCACGGTGCTGCAGCCTGACGGGCGGCCGGCGTCCAACCTGTCGTGTCCAAACACCTCTAGACTGCCACCGTGAAGATCGCGGTTGTTGGCACAGGGGCGATGGGTTCTGTCTATGCGGCGTTGCTCGCCGACGCCGGCAATGAGGTCTGGGCGATCGACAGCTGGGTCGACCACATCGCGGCGATCCAGGCGAACGGTCTTCGTCTCGAGGGCGCGAGCGGCGATCGCACCGTGCGCATTCAGGCGACGACCGATCCGCGCGACGTCGGCGAGTGCGAGCTCGTCATCGTCGCGACGAAAGCCTTCGACATTGAGGCGGCCGCGGAGTCGATCCGTCCCCTCGTTGGCGAGACGACGGTGGTCCTGCCGATTCAGAACGGGCTCGGCAGCCCCGATCGCATGGCCGCGATCCTCGGCGATGAGCGCGTCGTAATCGGTGTGGTCGGTGGCTTTGGTGCCTCGATGGTTGGTCCGGGGCACGCGCACCACAACGGCATGGAGCTCGTGCGTCTCGGCGAGCGCAACAGCCCAGCGACCGATCGCATTCGCGCCGTGGCAGAGGTCTGGGAGGCCGCGGGCTTCCGCGTCAGCGTCTACGACGACGTCAACCAGCTGGTCTGGGAGAAGCTGCTCTGCAACGCGACGTTTAGCGGCACCTGCTCGGTGCTCGGCTGGCGCATTGGCGAGGTGATGGCGGACGCGGAAGCATGGAGCGTGGCAGCGGGCTGCGCCCGTGAGGTCTACGACGTCGCGATCGCGAAGGGCCTTCGCCTCGACTTCGACGATCCGGTCGCCTACGCCTACGCCTTCGGGGGGAAGATCCCCGACGCGCGACCATCGATGCTGCTCGACCTGATGGCTGGGCGCCGCTGCGAGATCGACGTGATCAACGGCGCGATCGATCCGGCCGCACGAACCGTGGGGCTGCTGGCCCCGATCAATGCGACGATCACGGCGCTGGTCAAGGTCAAGGCCGCCGGCGTCTAACTAGGACTGGACGGGCGGCTCGTCCTGCGGGTTGTAGGAGAGACCGTGTTTCTCAAAGCGGCGCATGTACGGAACCATGTAGTCGACGACGGTGTTGACGATCGCGGTGCCCTTCGCCTCGGTAGCGTGGGTCGGGGCGCCGGACGCGCCGTACGACGTGAGCTCCTCGAAGAGCCAAAACTCCCGCACCGAAGGATCGGTCGTCGGCACCTGGCCGCGGGCGTGCTCCATCTGCATGAGGTCGGGGAAGAGCGCGATGCCGAGCGACGTCTCCGCCTCGCCCGCGTGTCCCCAGCCCTCCCACACGTCGAACGTGCCGGCGGGGATGCGCTGGTTCGTGACGACCCACCAGTCCATCGTCGCGATGCTCATCTCCGGGTGCGCGATCTTCGTGTTGCGCGCGGCGATTTCGATCGGCGGGATGTTGCCGTCGTGCCCGTTGAGGAGCAGCACGCGGTGGATACCCCAGTGGTGCAGCGACTCAAGTACGTCGGCGATCACGCGCGTCTGGGTGTCTGCGCTGAGGCTGAGCGCCATCGGCTGATGCCGGTAGTGCCCGCTCATGCCGAGGTAGTTCGGCGGCAGGACCACGGTGTGCTCGAGCTGCTCGGCGATGCGCACAGCCAACGCGTGCGCCGCCAGGCCGTCGGTGCCCATCGGCATGTGATCGCCGTGGCTCTCGCAGGCACCCAGGGGGATGATCGCCGCGGTGAACTCCGCCGCGACGAATTCCTGCGAGGTAAGTAGCTCGAGCTGCACGCCGTTCATCGATTCTCCTTGGCAGGACGGGGCGAGAGTACCACCCCTCTGGCGTCCGGTGTGGGACGTGTTCTAGGCGATGGGATTCGCGTCGAAGCGCACAATCGTGCTGGCCCACGAGAGGCCGACGCCGAAGCCCGACAGCAGCGTCGTCTTGCCCGCCACGCCGCCCTGACCGGCGAGGCGTGCGATCAAGAACGGGATCGATGACGAGACAAGGTTGCCCGTGTCTTGCATGTGGATCGGCACGCGCGCCGGGTCGAGCTTCATCCGTTTCGTCACGTAGCCGAGCATGTGGGCGCTGGCCTGGTGCAACAAGAAAAGGTCGATCTCATCCGTCGTCAGTCCATTGGACTCGGAGCAGCGCTCGAGGTCGCCGGGGATGCGCTCGAGCATAAACTCAAAAATTGCGCGGCCGTTCATCGAGAGGCAGCGCACACCATCGGCGTCGGGCTCGACGATCAAGTTGCGCGCCCCATTACCGTCGGTACCAAAGGTAAAGCTGCCAATCTGGCCGCCAGCACCGGAGCGAGAGATCCACGTAGCAGCAGCGCCATCACCAAACAGGGGCGAGGTGCCGCGATCGGCAGGGTCGATCACCTTCGAATACGGGTCCGACGTGACAATCAGAGCGTTCGTCAGGTTGAGGCTCTCCAGCATCGAGTGCACGATCGAGAGTCCGTAGACGAAGCCCGAGCAGCCGAGACCAACATCGAAGCAGGCCGTAGTCGTCGGCAGACCAAGCCGATCCTGAACGAGAGCCGACGTATGCGGCAGGCCGTAATCGGGATTCTGCGTGCAGACGATCAGCAGCTGCACGTCCTCGCGCTTGAGGTCGGGGCACTTCGCGAAGAGATCTTCGGCCGCGGCCACACCCATATCGGAAGCGCCTTCGCCCTCAGCGGCGATATGGCGCTGGTGGATCCCGAGCTTGACCTCAAGAAACTCGCGGTCCCAGTCAAACCGCTCAATCAGTTCGTCGTTGCCAACGGTCTTCTCTGGCAGATACAACCCAATGCCGCGAATCACGCTCATGCGTCGCTCGGCTCAGCAAGGTTGAGTTGGGGGAGGCTCGCCACGTTGTCGGTATTGAACAGCACTTGGTGGTAGAAGCGCGACAGGGTGACGCCGCGCGTGTACTCGCCAAGGCGCGGTTCGACCGGCTCGCCGGCTGCCAGCGCGAGCATCCGGAAGGGATAGTCACCACCAGCGGCGAGCGGCAGTGGGAAGGCGCCACCGATGCGTGGATTGACGTCGGTAATCTCGTGGCGATCGGGTGCCTCGCGGAAGCACTGGACGGTGCCGGGGCCACGCAGACCAAGCGTCTCTGCAACCTGGCGACCGACCTCGACGAGTGCGGGGTCGTCGATCGTGGTGCCCTTG
This sequence comes from Bifidobacterium breve, assembly GCA_945861955.1. GTDB lineage: Bacteria > Actinomycetota > Thermoleophilia > Gaiellales > F1-60-MAGs149 > F1-60-MAGs149. Next base: position 3,756 of record CAMAWJ010000026.1, on the reverse strand, counting down.
ATCTGCTCGCCACCCTTCGACTGGATCATGCTGCGTGGAATCGCATCGAGGCAGCGGCCATCGAGATCGCAGAGCACGTCGATCGAAAACTCCGTGCCGTGACAGACCTCCTGAACCATCGATGGCAACGTGGTGTACTCAAGAAAGAAGTCGAGCTCGCGGCGATCGACGCAGCGGAAAATCCCCTCAGAGCCGCGGCCCTCACGCATCTTGACGAGCAGGGGGTAGCGCAAATCGTCGGGCAGTTCGTTTGGATCGAAGGTGCGGGGTGAGGCCTGGCCCTGGGCGACGAGGTAGCGCGCCATCTCGAGCTTGTCGACGCAGCGCCGGGTAACCTCGGCGGGAGGCAGAAAAGCCTGGCAGCCAATCTCGGCGAGCGCGGGTGCGAGTTCGGCGAGCTGGACGAGATCCCACTCGGAGCACGGCAACACCATGCTGCAACCGTACTCGCGCGCTGTCGCCAGCAGGTGCTCGCCGTACGCAGGATCTGTTGCGGCGGGCGCTTTGACGGCGATGTCGCAGAACGGAAGGGCGGGGGCGATCAGGCTCGAATCCGTGCCGATCACTGTTCCGCCACCTCGTCGAGCAAGCGCGTCGCGGAAGGCCTGGACAACGTCGACGCGGAGACCAACGCAGGTCAGCAGCACGTTCATGCGCCGCTCCCATCGCCGGGCTGCCAACCGCCGGCCTCGCCCTTGTACGTGCCACTGCCAGAGAAGAGAAGTCCCACTGTGCGGAACATAATCTCAAGATCGAGCCAAAACGTGCGGTGCTCGACGTACCAGACGTCGAGTTCGATGCGCTCGTTCCATGGCAGGCTCGCGCGCCCGTGGATCTGCGCCCACCCAGTCAGGCCGGGCTTGACGTCCAAACGCAGTCGCTGACGGTCGCTGTACTGCTCGACCTGATACTGCAGGGTGGGGCGTGGCCCGACGAGGCTCATGTCGCCAACGAGCACGTTCCAAAACTGGGGCAACTCGTCGATCGAGGTACGCCGCAGGAACGAGCCGATCTTCGTAATCCGCGCATCGCCATCGGACACCGCAAAACCGGCACCCTGGCTCGCGGCATCGACGATCATTGTGCGCAATTTGAGGACATCAAACGGTGCGCCATGCAGGCCGACACGCTCTTGACGGAACAGAGCAGGCCCCTTGTCCTCACGACGAACGAGCAGCGCCGCGACTCCCATCACTGGTGCCGACAGCGCCAGGCCGACGCTGGCGCCAGCGATGTCCAACGCGCGCTTGGCGCGATCCTGCCAGCCACTCACCGCGTGCCCTCCGGACGATCCCAGACGGGTGCGATGCCATGAAAGAGTGCGTCGTAGAGCGCAATCAAGGTCGCAAGGGTCACGAGCACGTAGTACTCAGCGAGGGCAAGTGGTGCGATCCGACCGCCCGTGCGGCGCGACAGATAGGCGAGCACGAGCAGGAACAACTGCGCAGCGACGATCCACCACCAGACATCGCCAACCGCGACCGCCAAGACGAGACTGGCCGCCAGCAGGATCGCGTGCAAGAGGCCGCTCGCGTAGCGCAGCAGACGATGCGAGATCATCTGGACCGAGTACAGCGGGCCCATCTTGAGCAGCGAGAACATGCGGCCATGAAAGACGATCAGCCAGCAGTGGCCAAACATGCGGACCTTGCGCTTGAACTCGTCGCCAAGGTCGGTGGTGGGCTTCTCCGTGGCAACAGCGTCGGGCACGTAGGTGGCGAGCCAGCCGTTCTTGACCATCAGGTACGGGAAGGACAGGTCGTGGCCAAAGCGTGGATCGACGAAGACGTAGGTGTCGCGGCGCACGGCATAGATCGAGCCATTGCCACCCGTCACCGAGCGCATCTTCGACTCCCAGCCGCGCAAGGCAACCTCGAAGCGCCAGTACGTACCCTCACGGTTTGTGCCGTCGGCGCGAAGGAGCGACAGGCGTCCGCAGACGTAGGCGACACGCGAATCGGACAGCGGGCGTACGAGGAGGCGCAGTGCATCCGCGTTCCACGCGCAATTGGCATCGCTAAAGGCAACGACCTCGGTGGCATCATCGAGCTGACGGACGGCCGTGTCCTGGGCATTGACCTTGCCGCCACGCTCGGCACGCACGAGCTCAACACCACGGCTCGCGTAGCGCAGAACAAGCTCATCCGTACCGTCGTCCGAGGCATCCGAGGTGACGATAATGCGCAGCTTCTCCGGCGGGTAGTCCAGCGCGAGCGCATTCTCGATCTTGGCCTCGATCACGTCTGCCTCGTTGTGTGCGGCGATGATCAAGGCGACGCGTGGCTCGATATCGAAGGCGTCGATGTGGCGGGGCAGCAGCGCCGACCACGCAAACGCGAAGAGCGGATATCCCACATGCGTCCAGACGAGCAACGCAAGCGCGACCCAGCCGATGGTCTCGAGCAGGTTCACATTCGTAAGGATAGTCGTCAGGTCGCGGGTCTGGCGCGGACCATTGCCTGCCGACGCGCCAAGATCCGCTCGATGCCGAACGCCGCCGGCGCAGCAAGGATCAAGAGCAAGATCACGTAGAAGGCACTGAAAATCATCGTCAGATAGAAGATGTTGCCGACCAGCGTCGCGACAAAACCAGCCGTCAGCCCGCGCGCCACAGCGCTGAGCACGCCGTCGTCGTCGCCGAGGGATGAGCGCGCACGACCCGCCCGCAAGAGCACGTGCAGACGACTCCCAACCCAGACCAGGAATAACAGCCAGACTAGTGCGCCGACGATGCCCAACTCTGTCAGCGTGGCGACGTAGAACGAGTGCGGTCCAAAATCGGCGCGTCCGGTCTGGAATTCGTAGTAGACGGCGAAGTTGTTGACGCCGATCCCGAACAGGGGAGACGATTCCAGCACAGGCATGACGAGCGAGTAGAACTCGACGTGCGCCTGCGAGGAGCGATCGCTGGTCGAGGTGCGCGAGGCGATCAACTGTTCGAGCTGTGCCGTCTTGGCAGAGGCGAGCACGAGGCCGGCGGCACCGAGAATGACGAGCGCGACGACGACCTGACGGTTGAAGAACCGTTTGCGATACCAACACAGCAGCATCACCACACCAACGCCGATGCCAAGCAGGCCGCTGCGAGATTGTGTCAGCAGGGTGGCGACAAGCAGAATGCCGGCGAGACAGGCGAGCGGCGTGCGGTGTCGCGCAGCAAAGCCGCTGCGGGCACCGACGATCAACGCCGTCAGGACGAGGAGGGGCACAGCCGCCATCACACCGAGGTGGTTCGGGTCCTCGCTAAAACCCGTCAGCCGGTAGACGTTGGCCTGTGAGGTGACGCCGTATTGATCGTACGTCGAGACGACGCCGTAGAGGTTCGCACCGAGCGCGCGAGCGCCGGGAAAGAGCGGCTTGATAAAGATCGCGTCGAGCTCGATGCCTGTCACGCTGCGTACTCCTGTCTGCAGAAGACCGTAGGCCGCACTGATCACGATGCCGAGCACGAAGGCGCCGCCGACACGCCACCAGAGGCGCTCGCCACGCCGCGCGATGTGAGCGATTGCGCAAACCAAGAAGAGGGCAAAGATGCCCCACTTGATCACGCCCTTCGTCCATTGATCAACTGCCTGCGTCGTTTCGAGTCCCAGGAAGCCAGCGAGGTGGACGCTAAACATCAGCAGCACAAAACCGAGCGTGACGATCGCTGCTGGCGATAGACGTCCATCCTTACGCACCACGCGGTCGAGCAGGAACAAGCCGAGAAAGAGCAGTTGGAGAATGTCGACGAGGGTGATGCGCCCGACGGCCTCC
>CAMAWJ010000025.1 GCA_945861955.1 Bifidobacterium breve | reverse complement strand
GCGTTGATCACCTCTTGCCCCGCCGCGATGAACTCCTTGTAGGGCGAAACGGCCTTCTGAGGCCACGCCATCGGCGGCTCCCAGAGGGCTGGATCGTCGAGCCCGAAGGCGGTGATCAGTTCCTTGTTCTTGATCAGTTCGCTGACGCCGGCTTTCTGGCCCGAGGCGTACTGGTAGTTGTCGGTCACGGCCGCTCCCGCCGCCGGAGTATTGGCTGCCGCCATGGCTAGCATTGCGCGGCCGGGTTGCTTCGAGGCGGCGCTCAAGACCAAGCCGCAGATCCACGTCAGGCGTCCCTCGATCGGCTGCATGTATTGGATGTTGCGATCCTTCATCTTCGGATGCATCTTGATCTTCCAATACCCGTCCGGCCAGGTGGCCGTGATCAGAATGTTGCCGTTGACGAAGTCGTTGACGGTATCGTTCTGTGAGGTCCAGTAGTTGCGGACGTTCTGCTTCATCAGAAGCGCCGTCTCCTTGGCAGCTGCGATCTCCTCGATCGTCAACTCGGTCGGATCCTTGGCACCTCGGTTGGCGAGCGCCGCATACTCGATGATCTCATCCGGACCATTGAATAGCGACATCTGGCCCTTATAGCGGTCATCCAGCAGGATCTTCCACGACTCCTCGCCACCGACCTTGGAGAAGTCGACAGCATCGGCGTCGTACGTCAGTGATGTGAAGCCGACGTCGAAGGGCAGGTGGTAGTAGGCGCCATCGATCAGACCCGGTGCTTTGAGCGATTCGGGTACGCCATCCCAGTCGGGTAGCAAGGCGACGTCGAGCGGTTGGATCAGGCCCGCTTCCTTCCACTTCTGAATGTAGCCGCCACAGGGATGGATGATGTCGGCTGCGAAGCCGGATGCCACCTTGGCGAGAGCCTGAGTGTCGTCGTCAAGAAACGAGAATTTGAGTGGAGACTTGGCGCCGTAGGGGCCATCCGTATACTCCTGCCACATCCATGGTGCGCCTTCGGGTACCGGGCTCTCGTCGTAGCCCGACCACGTGAAGACCAGCAGCGGAGCGTCTGGCTCTGTCGCCGGGTCAAATCCAACGGGAGCGGCTGCCGAGGTATCGCCGCTACCTGCAGCTGCGCTGCTTCCAGCATCGCTGTCACCCGAGGACGAGCCACCGCAGGCGGCGAGGAACGCCGCGAGAGTGGTTGCGCCCGTGAGAGCGATGAAACCTTGGCGATTCATGCGTGCGTCCATGTGGTCCCTCCTCAGAGAGCCATTGGCGTGTGTACGCCGTTAGGGAACAATCTTCCTGTTGGTGGAAGCTTCAGCGGTTGCTCTGTTCGCAACCCGGTCCTTCGCGCGCGTAGCGGCAGTGCAGCCACAGTCATCGGGCGACGTTGCGGTCGTAAGCGCTGTGATCATGCGGGCCCGCATGCTGGCCGACGTGTCGGCACGTTGTGCGACCGCGACAGCCGATCCAGCCATCACGACGACAGCGACCAGCGTGACGACGAGCGCCCGCACGGCTACTTGCCGACCAGACGGCGGTCGCCGTAGCGACGGATCGCCTCAGCACCAAAGGCGAGGACGAAACTGATCACGATCATGATCGTCGCGACGGGGATCAGCGTCTGCGTCTTCTCGGGGACCTTGAGGCCCGAGTAGAGGTAGACGGGATAGGTGACCTGGTCCGACGAGAGGAACGAGGCGATCACGACCTCGTCGATTGAGAAGACAAACGAGATCAAGAAGGCCGAGATGATCGACGGCACGATCAGGGGCAGCATCACGAGGCGGAAGGTCTGAAGGCCAGTGGCTCCGAGGTCGTAGGCGGCCTCTTCAAGGCGACGGTCGATGCTCGCGATGCGCGGCAGCAGAATCAGCACCGCGAAGGGGATGGCGATCACGACGTGCGCGACCATGATGCGTGTCAAGCCAAGACCGACCTGTCCAGGCCCCTTCTGGAACAAAAGCAGCAGTGCGACAGCGAGCACGACCGTGGGGACCACCAGGGGGACGAGCATCAGTGCAGAGATAAAAGCCTTGCCTCGCACATTCCGTCGGGCCAGCGGGTAGGACGCCATCAGCGCGATCACTGTGGCGATGGTGGCCGCTCCGAGGCCGACCCAGGCGCTGGCACCGAGTGACTCGCGGATTTCCTTTGAGCTGAATGCCAACCCGTAGTACTTGGTGGTCAATCCTTCGAGGGGGAAGGCGGCAACCGTGCCGTCGTTGAATGAGAAGACCACCAGCAGAACCGTTGGCAGGTAGAGCACGAGCAGGAACACGACGAAGAAGGCCGTCAGCAGGCGCTTGCCCCAGGGCGAAATGACGACGAACGTGGACGTGTCATTGGCCACTAGAGTCCACCACCGCCGGCGCGGAGGAAGCGTGCTGTGGCAAACGTTATGAGCAGCACCACACCGAGCAGAAACAGTGCCATGACGGAGCCGAATTGCCAGTTGAAGGCGCCACCGACGAACTGACTAGCAAGCGACTGCCCGTACATCGTTCCCTGCGTGCCACCAACGAGGGAGGGCGTGATGTACTCGCCGATCGACGGGATGAAGACGAATAGGAACGCGGCGACGATACCTGGCGCGATGATCGGCAGGCTGATCTTGAGAAACGCCTGCAGGCGGGTTGCGCCTAGGTCCATTGCCGCCTCGAGTAGGCGGCGGTCGATCGTCTCGAACGCGAGAAAGATCGGCAGGCAGATAAAGGGCACCCAGGCGTATGTCAGCACGACGATGACGGTGAACTGACTGTAGATGAGGAAACTCAACGGACTGGCCTCATCGACCAAGCCGATCGCTATCAGTCCCGAGTTGATCAGGCCCTGGTCGCCGAGAATCACCTTCCAGGCGAAGATGCGAAGAAGGTACGACGTCAAAAACGGCGCGATCACGATTAGCAGCCAGGTGTACTTGGACTTGCCGACGCAGAAGGCGAGGAAGTAGGCGACGGGGATCGCGATCACCACAGCGATCACCGAAGAGGTCATGGCCATCGAGACCGACTTGAAGAAGAGGCGCAGGTAATCCCCGTCTGACGTAAGTTCGACGAGGCGGAGCAGGTTGTTGCCCGCTGGCAACGTCATAAAGGGTGTGAGCAGGAGCACGAAGGCGATGCCGACGATCCAGTTGCCGTACTCGGGGATGCGGCTGGCGGTTACGGCCGCGACCAGCAACACCAAAAAGATGATGCCGACAAGCAGCACGGGCACGTTGAAGTTGAGGCCGGGCAGCATCACCGTTACGTTGACGCTGAGGAGTTTGGCCCAGAGTTCCGCCGATAAGGAGTTCAACTCGCCGTTGAGGCTGGCAAGCGCATCTGTCGGTGAGAAGCGCTTCAACGCAATGCTGAAGAGAACGATGTAATACATCGGCAGGAGAAACAGCGTGCTCAGCAGGATCAGCATCGGCGCCAACAGTCCGTACGTGGACAGTGCCGAGCCGCCATCGTTGCGCCGCTCGCGGCGCGAGCGTTTCTGCTTGGGCGGGATGGGTGCTTCTACGATTGTTGCCATGCGAATTCCGGGTGCGCCTGAGGGGAGCCGGCACATGGCCGGCTCCCCTTGCGGGTGCCTAGGCGGCCTTAACTTCTTGGCCGGCGGTAATGTATTCCTTGTAGTTCGGCAGCGGAGCCTCGAACCACGCGTTCGGCGGGGCCCATGCCTCCGGCTTGTCGAGCTCGAACGCTGCGATCAGCTCCGAGTTCTTGATCAGTTCCCTGACGCCCTCCTGCTGTGCCGAGGCGTACTGGAAGATGTCGAGCAACGAAGCGCCGGCGGCAGCCGTGTTGGTTGCGGCCATTGCCATTGTGGCACGACCGGGCTGCTTGGTGGCTGAGCTCAACACCGTGCCGCAGACCCAGGCCAGACGGCCCTGCATCGGCTGCATGTACTTGATGTTGCGGTCCTTCATCTTCGGGTGGTTCTTGATCTTCCAATATCCGTCCGGCCACGTGTAGGTGGCGTCGAGGTTGCCGTTGACGAAGTCGTTGACCGTATCGGTCTGCGAGTCCCAGTAGTTGCGGAGATTCGCCTTGACCTTGAGAGCCGTCTCCTTGGCTGCGGCGATCTGCTCCGTCGTCTGCACGTTCGGATCGACTGCGCCCTCGTTGATCAGATGACCGATCTTGATGATTGCGACATCGTCCGAGAAGAGTGCCATGCGACCCTTGTAGCGATCGTCGAGCAGGACCTCCCACGACTCCGAGCCACCGGAGTTGTCAAAGTTGATCTTGTCGGCGTCGTACGTGAGGCACGAGAAGCCCACGTCGAACGGCACCATGTACTGCGCACCGTCGACGATGCCACCTGCGCTGATCGCCTCGGGAATGCCGGCATAATCGGGCAGGAGAGCCATGTCGAGCGGCTGGATCAGGCCAGCCTCCTTCCACTGCACGACGTAGGCGATACAGGGGTGGATGATGTCTGGCGAGTAGCCTGAGGCGACCTTGGCCAGGGCTTGGCCGTCGTTCTCGAGAAACGTGAACTTGAGCGGCGATTCGGCGTTGTACTCGCCCTCCACGTACTGGCTCCACATCCAAGGCGCACCGGCCTTCGGGTCATCATCGTAGCCGGACCAAGTGAACACGTCGATTTCGCCACCGGGCTCGCTGGCAGGATCGAAGGAGCCGCCAGCAGCGGCCTCTTCCGACACGATGCCTTCGGCCTGCGCGTCGCCGCTGCTTGCAGCAGAGGAGCCCGAATCGGAGCTCGAGCCACCGCAGGCAGCGAGGAACGCGGCCAAGCTGGTTGCACCCGTCAGGGCAACGAAGCCCTTACGAGTCATTTTCTCGTTCATGTGTTGTGCCTCCCGTTGTGATTGTCCGACGTGTCTAGCGCCGGGTCTCCCTCTCTATCCGCGATCGTGGGCACGCCCTTGATCACGAAGCTGTTTGCGGCCGCCCAATGCAGGGTGACCGTATCGCCGACCTTGGCTTCCGTCGTCGTCGCCTCGTCGTTGAGGCGATGGACGGTCAGCGAATCGCCTGTGGCGAGGTCGACCATAATCTGTGTCATCGAGCCGAGATAGACGACGTCCGAGATACGACCGCCGACCATCGAGGCGTCGTCGCCGAGGCCGCCTGCGCCGAGGTGGATCTTCTCGGGGCGGACGGTCACCTGCAGCGACTCGCCGACTTTCGTGTCCGACTTGGCCACGATGCGGTTGCCTTCGGAGACGTCCATCACGGCGTTGCCGTCGACCGAGCGGTCGACGCGCAGGTTGACGATGTTCGACGTGCCAATGAAGCCCGCCACGAAGGCCGTGCTTGGGTGCTCGTAGATTTCGCGGGGCCCGGCGCACTGCTCGACGATGCCGTCGTTCATGACCGCGATGCGGTCGGACATCGTCAGTGCCTCTTCCTGGTCGTGCGTCACGTAGACGAACGTGGTACCCGTGCGGACCTGAATTGCCTTGAGCTCGTGCTGCATCTCCTTGCGGAGCTTCATGTCGAGTGCGCCAAGTGGTTCGTCGAGCAGGAGTGCGGCGGGGCGATTGACGAGCGCGCGGGCCAGTGCGACGCGCTGCTGCTGGCCGCCAGAGAGCTGGGCGGGCTTGCGAGCCTCGAAGCCCTCCAGCTGCACCGACTCGATTGCCTCTGCCGTGCGGGCGCGCACTTCGTCGCGCTTGACGCGCTTGATGCGCAGGCCAAACTCGATGTTCTCTTGGACCGTCATGTGGGGGAAGAGCGCGTAGGCCTGGAAGACCATGTTGACGTTGCGCTTGGCTGGCGGCACGCGTGTGACGTCGGTGCCGGTCAAGATGATCGTCCCCTCGGTTGGCACCTCGAAGCCGGCGATCATGCGCAGCGTCGTTGTCTTACCGCAGCCGGAGGGACCAAGCATCGAGAAAAACTCGCCCTCGCCAATGCTGAGATCGATGTTGTTGACGACGACGTTTTCTCCAAACGCCTTCGTCACACCATCAAGCACGATGTGTCCGTCCACTGTCTCTCCCTCTCTCCCGTACCACCGTATTGTGACTAAGATCACGTAAATTGCAAGTAAGCGGTTTCACCAAGAAGTTCTCCTCAGCGTCGAATTGACGCAAATTGTTTGACTTTGCAGGGAAATCCCCCGACGCTATCCAGATGCCGAACTCGCGGATCAATGTTGGTCAGGTAGCCAATGACGTGTCGGCCGAGCGTCGTGCCGACCTCCTCGCTGCGACGACGCGGGTGATCGCGCGCCGTGGCTACGCCGGTACGCGCTTCCAAGATGTGGCGGAGGAGGCTGGGGTTGCGGTGGGCACGCTGCAACACCATTTCGGTACGCGCAGCCGCATGTTGTCTGAGGCGCTCGTGCAGTGGATTGACGATATTGATCAGCAGGTCAAGATCCTCAAAAACGGCGAGGGCACTCCTTGGTCTCGGCTGGAGGGGCTTCTGACCTACACCAGTATTCGGATTGGTGAGCGCCACGATTCGTGGCGCATGTGGCTCGATTTCACCGGTGCTGCTCTTAAGGATCGCGAGCTACGCGGCACGACGTATCGCTCGATGCTGCGTTGGCGCGAGCAGATCGCCGACACGATCCGTGAGGGTGAGCAGTTGGGCGAATTCGCGCCGGCGCTCTCGCCCGAAGATATCGCGGATGTGCTCTCAGGCGTGCTCGACGGGATGGCGTTGCAGGTCTTCGCGATGGACAGCGACGTAAGCGGTGCTGAGGTATGCCAGCGAGTAGTCACCGTCGCTAAGCGTCTCCTGCTGCCGACTGACACTTCGTCCTGAACTCGATGTTGCGCGACATGGTGCGACACGCCCGTGGGATAGTGCCCAGATGACCGGAGTTTCCAAGAAGCGAACCTCGACTGCTGCGCTCTTGCGCGCGGCGATCGATGCACGCCCGGAGACCGACACGCGGCCGTGGAGCGAGTTTGCCCACGAGTTCGCTGCGCAGCACGGGCTGGCATCGGTTGGCAGCGTGCAGGTACAGATCAGTCGCATCTTGCGCGAACGTGGTGCCGTCGAGCCGCGACGGCCGCGCCCTCAGGGCGACCGAGTTCCACCACGGCTGAGCCCCCGAGTCGAGGCCTTGCTTGCGGCCTCCGGTGCCGGCTCGTTGGCCGGTGCTGCAGAGGTCGCACTGACGGGGACTGAGCCGCCCGCTGAGGCCGCTGTGCGCCTTGCTGCGGCAATTGTTGAGCGAGCACAGACCGACCCGGCGCTGGCAGCACGCTTGGCCATGGCTCGTCGCCAAATTGCCGAGGATCGCAAATGAAGACTCCGCAGATCGAACTCGCAGCTGTCGATGCCTTTGCTGACTATCTCGGCACGGTCTGGGGTGCGCGGCCACTCGCAGCGGAGTCGGACCTTGATCCTGTCTTGCTGCGCGCATTGCGTGGCGATCGACTGCGCTTCGAACGCGAGGCCGAGAGTGGTGGCGACGACCCGGTCTGGCGCGAGGCGATTCGTCGTCGCTACGACCGTCCGATCCCGGAGGGCGAAGGAGCGGTTGCCGCGGCTCTTGCGGAGGGGGGCTGGCGCGACCTAATTGCTGTTGACCTGGCGCGCGTCTGGGTTGAGGTTTTGACGCTTGGCGTCTGGGCCGATGCCTTGCTCCGCGAACTTCCGCCTGGACCTGTCTTGTCGTGCGGCTGCAACGCGGGCTATCTCGAAGCGTGGCTGTCGTCGCGCCACCCCGACCGGCGCTTCGTTGGTCTCGATTTGGCGGAGGGCGCGATTAGCGCCGGGCGGGCACGGCTCCCCGAGACCGGAGCAATTGATCTTGAACTGCGCTCCGGTGCCTACGCGGACCTAGGCACGACCGGGGAGACCTTCGCGGTCGTGCTCGTGTTGTCTGGTCTGCTCGAGCAGTTTCGTGCTGGCGACGACGAGACGATGGAGGGGATCGACCAGATCGCCGCTGCAGTTGCGCCCGGGGGCGCGCTCGTACTCGTAGAGGCGCGAATGGCAGAGCGTGCTCAGGCCGCCGCGCTTGGGCTGTCGCGTAATCAGCTTGGCATCACGAACGCTGCGATTTTGGGGGGACGTGGATCGCGGCCTCTGCGCCATCTAGTCGAGCGTCAGCCGATGGGTGCGTGGCGCGCATTGACCGGGCTCGTGACAATCAAGGGCCACACGGGCGTGCTGTCGCTTGCCGACGCCTGCCGCCTCGCCGCCACTACCTGGGACGAACCGTTTACGACCTTCGCGGAACAGCAGAGCGACTGGGTCGAACGCAACCTTGCGCGCGCCTGGGCCGCCGGCGTGGTGCCCGTTGTGCTTGATCGCAGCGTGTAGCGACCGGCGCCAGTTCGGTGCTCGCACGGTGAGATCGCCTGTGACGAATGGTCGATGATATTCTTTACATGTGTTAACGTCGATTCACGCGCACGTACGCCAGCGTCGCCTGCTGGCACTCTGCCGTATCGAAGTCTGAGTCCTCCTCGTCCCCGCCCGGGGGGGCCTTCGTGCGCCCGCTCAAATCACTGGAAGTAATCCTTTGCTCGCCCGTATTCGTTGTTTTATCCCGAACCTGATGTTGCTACTGCTGGCCCTGGCGATTGTGCTCGTGGCCGCCCCAGCTGTCACGGCCGCGCCGAACGATGGCGTCGCCGATAGGCGTGCGCAGGCCGAGGCGGCCCGGATGGAGATGGTCCGCCTTGGCGAGGAGTTGACGCCCGCGATCGAGCGATACAACCAGGCCGTGGCGGAGCTCGAGCAGGTGGGGGAGGAGATCTCCTTCAACCAACGCCAGATCGCTGTAACGAAGGGCAACCTGGGGGTCACGCAGGCAGAGCTCAGCCGCCGACTCGAGCAGTCGTATCGGTTGGGGAGCCCGGATCTCCTCACCTCGCTGCTTGCCCAGACCTCACTCTCCGAGGCCTACGCCGTCTCCGACCTCTTCGCGCGTGCCCAGAGCCAGTCAGCCGGTCTTGTGGAGGGCCTGCGTGCCGACCGCGCGGCGCTCTCCCGTCGCCAGAGCGCGCTCGAGGATGCGCAGGCGCGCGGGCGTCAGCTCCGTGTCGAGCGCGCGGCGCAGCGACAGCTGATCGAGCAGGGCATCGCTCAGCAGCAGTCGCTCGTCGCCGGGCTCGAGGATGAGATCGCGGCCCTGATCGCCGAGGAGCAGGCGCGCCAAGCTCGCCTCCGCGATCAGGCGATCGCGGCGCTCGCAGCGCAGGAAGGCGCCCGCGCTGAGTCGGCCGGTCAAGACGAGGTGGCGATTGGTGGGTCCGTGGACGGAGGTACGAGTGACACGGAGACCACATCCGAGCCGATTGTTCTCCCACCGACCGACGGTTCGTTGGGCGCGCAGGCCGTCTCGGTCGCGATGCAGTACCTCGGCGTGCCGTACGTTTGGGGCGGTGCCTCGCCCGGCGGCTTCGACTGCTCGGGGTTGACCCAATACTCCTACGGAAAAGTCGGCATCGGACTGACGCATTTTACGGGATCTCAGTGGAACGAGGGCGTTCGAGTGCCGGCTGAGCAGTTGCTGCCCGGCGACCTCGTCTTTTTCCGAGCGGACCTCGGCCACATGGGCATGTATATCGGCGGCGGGCAGTACATCAACGCGCCGCAGACCGGCGATGTCGTGAAGATCTCATCGATGTCGAACCGCGACGACTACCAAGGCGGGGTCCGGCCGTACTGAACGCCGTTGGTTAGTCGACCCAGAGGCGCACGTCGCCCAAGCCATCGCTCGCAACCTCGGCCATCTGGCCGGGCTCGAGGTGTTGGGCGGGGATGATCGCCCCGAGCAGGATCACGTCGCCGGCCTGCAGCTCGATGCCGTTGCGCTCGCTGGCAGCGGACAGCCACGTCAGCGCATTCAGTGGATCGCCGAGCACCTCGGTGGCGCCCATAAAGCCGTCGGTCTGACCATCGACCTGGAGCTTGACGTCGCAGTCCTTGATCGTCATTGGATCCATGGTGGTATTCCACGGACCGAAGATGCTGCCGTACTGCAGCGTGCCGTCCGCCACGAGCGTGGGCAACCCGATCTCGTCGGGACCGCCTCGCTTCTGCACGATCTCGATGGCGATCGCGACGGCCTCAATCGCTGCCGCTGCCTCTTGGCGCGAGACGGGGCCAGTCAGCGGCGAGCGAAGCCGCACGGCCAGCTCTGCTTCGACGCCGAGTCCCTTGCCGCCGGGGCTCGCCAGCTCGGCCTCACCCACGTACGAGTGTTGTCCAAGCAGTCCCGCCAAGACGGGTTCCTTGGCACCCATCCGCGCGAGGGCGGCGTCGTTCGTAAAGCCGACTTTCCAACCGATGCGCGGGCCACCCCCATTTGCACTGAGCAGATCGAGCAGTGCGACATGGACGGCATAGGCCTCGGCTAGATCGCGTGGCGCGATCTCTGGATCGAGCAGGGCAATACGGTTCTCTTGGCGCGCCGCAAGGAGACCTTGCGCGGCAGCGGCGATGCGGTCATTCATGGGGCGGAGCGTACCGCGTCTCAACGGTTCGACTATGGCAATTCCTGCCACGCGTCTCGTCCCTCGAGTGGGGACCCACGACGTTCGTTTACCGACGAATCTCAACCGACGTGGATTTGACGACTGCTGTCGCGGTGTCGCCCGGCTTCAGGTCGAGCTCCTCGGCTGCCTCGCGCGTAATGATCGAGACCATCCGGTAGGGACCGCAGGACAGCTCGATCTTGGCCATCAGGCCATCCTTCTCGACCGCCACGACCGTACCTTCGAGCTGGTTACGCGCCGAGACGCCCGTCTGTGGCGCTCGTTCGCGCAAAAGATCGCGCAGGCTGTCGACATCGATCGTGCGTTGGCCGCCTGCCGAACGTGAGAACGTCACCCGTCCGTCCTTTTCCCAACGCCGCAACGTGTCGACGCTCACGCCGAGGATGCTGGCTGCCGAACCAATGCGAATTTGCTCTCCCATGGGGCGAGGCTACCAGCCACTAGTGGTCGAGGATGGTGCGGCCGGACTCCAGAGTGGCGGCAACTTGGCAACGAGGAGCACGCCGCCGCTGATCGCGAGCAGCAGGATGCTGACGGCGACCGCAGAGTTGAAATCGACGTCGAGCTGGGCGTACACGGCGAGGGGGAGCGTTTCGGTCAGGCTCGCGACGCTACCGGCAAACAGGAGCGTGGCACCAAACTCGCCGATGCCGCGGGCGAAGGCCATCGCCCAACCTGCCCGCAGCGCGTCAGCCGCAAGGGGGAGTGCGATGCGACGGAACACGACGGCCTCCGACGCCCCGAGATCACGGGCAGCATCGAGTTGGTTGCGGTCAAGAGCAGAGAACCCAGCGATCGCGGCGCGGAGATAAAACGGCGCAGCAACGAACGTCACGGCGATCACGACTGCAGCCTGCGTAAATGGCAGGACGACGCCAAACTGGGCCAGCTTCGAGCCGAGCAGCCCGAAGGCCCCAAAGGCAGTCAAGAGTGCGATTCCGGCAACGGCGGGTGGGAGTACGAGCGGCAGCTCAATCAACGTCAGTAGGAGCGGGCGGCCGCGGAAGCGTCCGAGCGCCATCAGGTAGGCCGCGGGTGTGCCGATCGCGAGAAACAGGATGTTTGCGATCAGACTGGTCTTCAGCGACACGAGCAGCGCCGACGTGACCGCGGTCTCTCGGAGCAAGGCGGGCAGTTCGCGCACGGGTACCTGAAGCAGCAGCGCTGCAATCGGAATCAGCAAGAAGAGCAGCGTGATCGCGAGTGCCAGCGTGAGCACACCCCTGAAGAGTCGGGTCTGCGCGTTCACGTCTTCGGTGGCAATCCAAAATGGGCTTGGGTGAGCGCTTGACGTCCGCTGAGACTCAGGAGACGAGCGATCACGACTCGGGCAGCAGTCGTGTCGGCTCCCGGGCGGATCACCGCACAGGCCATGTAGCGGATCAGCGGCTGAGCGCTTTTCGGCACGGGGATTGGCAGCAGCCGCGAACTATTCGCGTGCCAGTCGGTGGTGTAGACGAAGCCGGCGACAGCAGAGCCCAGAGCAATCACGCTGGTCAGGTCAGAGGCCTTTTGGTAGCTGCTGACCGTGTTCTTTTGGAGAGCGCGTCCAAGCCCCAGTTTGCCGAGCAGCGTGCGCGTGTAGATCCCGAGAGGCACGTGTTTACCGCCAACCGCGAGGCGGTAGCCACCAGGTCGGTCGAGTTGTTGCACGCGGGTGATACCAGCGGGATTTGAGATTGGGGTGACAAACGTCAACGTATTGAGTGCGAAGACGACCGGTGTCGTGCAGAGCCCTTTACTGTGCAAGCGCTCGGCGTAGAGCGGCGCTGCGGACAGAAAGACGTCGGCCGGTGCGCCGTTCTCGATCTGGAAGGCGAGCGTGTCGGAGCCAGAGAACGAGTGGGTGTTGCCAGGCGCAATCGTTGGCACGACCTTGCTCAGCGACGACGCCGCATAGATCGTCGTGGCGTAAGCACTTGGTGCGAGCGCGCTGCACAAGGCGATGCTCGTGGCAAGCAGGGCTAGGGACGCGCGCATTATCCCCGCAGGGTCACGATTGTCAGCACGATCGCTGCAATCAGGAAGACGAAGCCGACGATGCGCATACGAGGCATCTCGCAACCATAGGTGATTATGTATCTAGATACAACCTAGGTATTAGTGTGAAATAGTTTGGTTTAGGACAATTTGACCTCCTGGATCCAGGCAAATTGCTGCACTGCGCGCGCTTCCGGTCAACATCCCATTCCGAGAACCGTCGAATTTGTCGAGGCCTGTCGAGTGGCAGGAATCGGTTTTCGCTTTCACTCGGGAGAGCCAGGCGTGGCTAACACCGCCTATCTCCACGCAATGGCGCCATGTACGGCCAAGACTTCACTCGACGCTAGCGGCGCCGGACAGCCGTCCTCGTCATCACAAGGCTGGGGCGGCAGGATTCGAACCTGCGATCGCGGGACCAAAACCCGCTGCCTTGCCACTTGGCCACGCCCCAGAGCAATTGCAGAGCGTAGCGGGGCAGCCTCAGACGAGGTGCGGCGAACCCAACGTCATGCCGATTGCAGCAGTGGCCTCGACGACGATCGGTGCTGCCTCATCGAGCCGGTCCTCAAAACGGAAGCTCGGTGCCGAGACATTGATCGCGCCGATCACCATGTCGTTGGCACCGCGGATGGGTGCTGCGACCGAGACGAGGCCCGGTTCGAACTCCTCGCGCACGATCGCGTAGCCGTCGCGGCGGGCGCTCTCAATTGCTGCCGCGTGGCTCGCGAGGCCGAGCTGCTCGAGCTCGTCGGCGAGTAGGTCGACGACGAGTGCGCGGCCAGCAGACGTGGTGGCGAGAGGTGTGAGTCCGCCGACGCGGCCCGGGGCGTGGATCGCCGAGATCGGGGACTCCGTCGCGAGCGTCAAGACCTGATCGCCGAGACGTACGGAGAGGTGCGCGCTCTCGCCGAACTCGGCGACGAGCGCGAGCAAGACGGGTCGAGCGGCTGCGATCAGAGGTGCATCGCCCGAGCGAGCGGCGAGGCTAAAGAGTCGCCAGCCGAGGCGGTAGGTGAGGGTGTCTGGATCGCGCGTGACAAACCCCTGCTCATCAAGTGTCGCCAGCGTGCGCGAGAGCTGGCTCTTGTCGGCGCCGATCAGTTCGGTCAGCTGTGCCACGCCGAGGCCAGCGCGCGCAGCCTCGGGCTCGGCCAGAGCGACCAGTACGTCGAGGCCGCGGCTGAGCGCGGCGGTGCCGGGATTCACGAGCGCCCCGGCAGCGGTACGTCGTCGCCGAGTTCTTCCGCGCGCTTAGCGACGAACTCGATCAGAGATTCCTCGACGCCATCGGGCAGCGGCGGCTGTTCGTACTCTGCGAGTACTTCTTGCCAGCGGTTGGAAGAGCGCTGGGCATGGTCCATCGAGCCGTTCTTGAGCCAGCGAGCATTGTTCTCCGTCGAGGCGATCGTGGGGCGCCAGAAGCAATCGCGGAAACGCTCCAGCGTATGCGCCGCGCCGAAGAAGTGGCCGCCATGGCCGACCTCGACGTGGGCGTCGAACGCGAGACTCTCGGGCGTAACCTCAACCGGGCGAAACTGGTTGTGGAGCAAGTCGAGGATCTCGGTATCGGCGATGAACTTTTCGAAACTCGTGACGAGGCCACCCTCGAGCCAACCGGCCGATTGCCAGCAGACGTTGGCACCTGCGAGAAAGGCCGACAGCAGCGTATTCATCGCCTCATAGCCCGCCTGGTAGTCCGGTAGCGGGCTCGAGGTGAGCGTGCCACCACCCGACCGCCAGGGTAGGTTGAGGTCGCGGGCGATCTGGCCCGACGCGTAGAGGCCGAAAGCGGATTCGGGACCACCAAAGGCGGGGGAGCCTGTCTTCATGTCCGTGCTAGACAGGAACGAGCCCATCACGCACGGCGTCCCCGGCCGGATCAGCTGCACGAGCGCAATGCCCGCCAAGCTCTCGAGCGTCTGCTGGACGAGGGCGGCCGGCACCGAGACAGGCGCCATCGCGCCCATTAGAAGAAACGGCGTGATGATGATCGCCTGGCCGGCAGCGCCGTAGTTGACGATGCCATCAAGCATGCGCGCGTCGAAGCGGAGTGGCGAGTTGACGTTGCAGTTGGCAAACAGCACGGGGTCGTTGCCCTGCATCACCTCGCTACCAAAGACGAGCTCGGCCATCGCCAGACAATCGGCAGCAGCCTCACCACTCGAGGGCTCGCCGGCCCAAACACGGTCGGTCAGTCGGATCGCAGAGAGCGCCCGCAACAGGTGGCGCGAGTCGAGCGGCAGGTCGTTCGGCTCGAGGACGTTGCGCCCTGGAGTGTCGAGCGTGTCCGTCATCTGGACGAGTCGGAGCAGGTTGTTGAAATCGTCGTAGGTGCCCTCGCGTCGCTCATCGCCAATCCGCACGAAGGGCGGGCCCTGAGCGGCACAGAAGATCATCGAGTCGCCCCCGATGGCAAGGTCGCGCTCCGAGTTGCGGGCGCGCATCGAGAACGTCGCCGGCGCGAGTGCGGCCTGTGCAAGCAAGAAGTCTGGGTCGAAGCGGACGGTGTCGCCATCGACGGTCTGACCGGCATCGCGAAACAGCTCGAGCGCGTGCTCATTGTCGAACTGGACGCCAACCTCTTGGCCGAGGCGTTTCCACCCGCCATGGATCGTGGCAAGTGCGTCCTCCGAGAGCGGCTCGTAGCGGGGCATCAAGTTCGTCAGCACGACAGCACTTCCTTAACTTGCAACGGTAGTTGTAAGTTAGCGTTCGGCGTGGACGCGGTCAAGGGTGGCAACACGTCTGAGGCGTAGTGGAAGCCGATGCCACAAAGGGGTCAGACCCCTTTGTGGCATCTATGGTGTT
>CAMAWJ010000024.1 GCA_945861955.1 Bifidobacterium breve | reverse complement strand
CAATTGCCGGTCATCCGTAGGTGAGAAACCAACGTCTCCTCACCGTCAAGCCGGAACAACAGATACTTGCCACGCCGATCGATCGCGAGGATCGTGCGACCAGTCAGGCGCTCTTCGACGCGTCGCGCATCGTCGCGTCCCACGAGTTTTGCGTCACGCACCTCGACGTGCGTAAGGCGAAGTCCAGCCACGTGAGGCTCGAGGCGACGACGGACGGTCTCGACCTCAGGCAACTCGGGCATGCCTGCAGCCTAGACGGCGTCGTCTACGTAGACCGAGCGCGCGGGTGGGCCGCTAAGAATGTGTCGCGCAGGTGCGTACCTGCGACGTGCGTGTAGATCGCCGTCGTCGCGATGCGTTGATGCCCAAGCAACTCCTGGACAGTGCGCAGATCGCAGCCGCCCTCGACGAGGTGGGTCGCGAAGGCGTGGCGTAGCGCATGCGGCCCCACCCAGTCAGGCAGACCAAGTGGCTCGGCATGGCGGCGGACGATCAGAAAGACGCCGCGGCGCGTGATGCGACCGCCGCGATTGTTGACGATCAAGGCATCGACGTCTTGCCGTGAACCCAAGTGCGTGCGGCTGCGGGCAAGATAGCGCTCGACAGCACGCACGGCCTGGCCACCGCACGGCACGACTCGTTCGCGACCACCTTTGCCAAGCACGCGGACGAGACCGAGTTCCCCATCGAGGTCGCCGGGGCGCAGGCCGCAGAGCTCCGAGACACGCAGCCCCGCGCCGTAGAGCAACTCAAGGACGGCACGGTCGCGGAGGCCCAGCGGGGTGTTGTCGGGGAGCTCGACCAGCGCGATCGTCTGCTCGCTCGTCAGTGCATGCGGTGGTGCCTGTGGCGCGCGGGGCAGCGGCACATCGCGCACCCCAGCCGTACGCGCACCCTCACGCGTGCGGTGCCGCAGCAGTGAGCGCGCGGCTGCCAGTCGGCGGCGCACGGTCGCCGGCGCCAGCCCACGTTCCTGCAAGGCCAACGAATAGGGCTCGAGATCGACGCCCATCACCGCGTCGAGATCCAAACCGTTCGCCGTCAAAAAGACCTGGAGGTCGGCAAGATCCGTGCGGTAGGCCGTGATCGTGTGCGGCGAGGCATCGCGCTCGAGCTGCAAGGCCTCGAGAAAATCGCTGATCCGCGGATCCTGCATAACGGGGAAGTTCGCGGACGCAGCTGCGCGTCCTGCTCCACGCTCCAAGGCCCAAAACCCAACGTCCAACAAAGTCCAACGTTGATCAGCTTCCTAATGGGGTCAGACCCCATTAGGAAGCTGATCAACCTAGACGCTTGGGTCGACCCCGTCGATTAGGTCGCTGAGGTGAACGTGCGGCAGGCCGTGGCTTTCGGCGACCGGCTGATTTGTGATCTTGCCGGCCATCACGTTGACGCCGCGTGCGAGCGGCTTCGAGAAGCGCACTGCCTCCTCGAGGCCCTTGTTGGCAAGCAGTTCGGCGTACGGCAGCGTCACGTTGGTCAGGCCACGCGTTGAGGTGATCGGCACAGCGCCTGGCATGTTTGCCACGCAGTAGTGGACGACACCATCGACAACGTAGGTCGGGTCGGAGTGCGTCGTGGGCTTCGACGTTTCGAAGCAGCCACCCTGGTCGATCGCCACGTCGACGAGCACAGCACCGGGCTTCATCCCGCTGAGCATGTCCTTCGTGATCAGCCGAGGGGCGCGAGCACCAGCGACGAGGACGGCACCAATCACCATGTCGGCACCGGCAATCGCCTCTTCGACCATGTGGCGGTTCGAGATCTCCAAGGTGATGCGCCCGTCCATCATGTTCTCGAGCTCGCGCATACGATCGACCGAGCGCTCCAATACCCAGACATCGGCCTGCATACCCACCGCGATCAAGGCAGCGTTGTAGCCCACGATGCCACCACCAAGCACGACCACCTTGGCTGGCGCAACGCCCGGCAGGCCCGCCAGCAAGATGCCGCGGCCGCCCTTCGGCTTCTCCAGCGAGTGCGCGCCCATCTGCGGCGCGAGGCGACCAGCGACCTCGCTCATCGGAGCGAGCAGCGGCAGCTTATGGTCGTCGGTCTCGACCGTCTCGTAGGCGATGCAGGTAGCACCCGTTTTCATCAGCGCATTCGTCAGCTCGAGATCGGGAGCAAGGTGCAGATAGGTAAAGAGGATCTGCCCGTCGCGGATCTTGGCGTACTCGGGCTGCAACGGCTCCTTGACCTTCATCACCATGTCGCACGTGCCCCAGACGTCGTCGCAGGCAGCGATCGACGCACCCGCGGCGACGTAGGCAGCGTCGTCGAACGAGCTGCCATCGCCGGCCGTCGTCTCGACGACAACGTCGTGGCCATGGAGCACGAGCTCGCGCGCGCCAGCGGGCGTCAGTGCGACGCGGTACTCGTCCTTCTTGATCTCTTTGACGACACCTACGCGCATGAGAAGCACCTCCGGGACACGATCAGAACGGGAGCCTGCGAATGGTATCGCTCTGCGCCCTGTTCGGGCTCCTGCGTTCCACGTGATCGTCAGGCGACTGCGGCGCGAATCAGTTCGACGGTGATGCGCGAGAGCGCCTCAACGTCCGCCACGGCGATGTGTTCGTCGGCCGAATGGATCGCCTCCATGCCGCTGGAGAGGTTGAGGCACTGGAAACCACGCTCGTTGAAGACGTGGGCATCTGCTCCACCACCCGTCTCGATCATGCTCGGCTGGCAACCTGCTGCGAGCAGCGCGATGCAGGCGAGGGCGACGACGGGCGCGTCGTCCGCGAACCCGTAGGCCGTGTACTCGCGGGTCTGAGCCAGCTCGACTGAGCAGCCAGTGGCAGCCGCCGCCGCGTTTGCAGCCGCCACCGTCTCCAAGGCGATCTTCACGACCTCCGCATCGTCGAGACTCCGCATTTCGAGCTGGAGCGAGCAGGCCTCCGGGACGATATTGCGCTGGCTGCCACCGTTGATCAACCCGACATTGCGGGAACTACCGGTGCCCAGTCGCCCCATCTCGAGGTCCGCCAGCATCTTCGCCGCGGCGTGGATCGCATTGCGTCCCTCCTCGGGCGCGATGCCGGCATGGGCCGCCTTGCCACAAAACGTGATGTTCATCGACAGCTGGCTTGGGGCCCGCAGCACGACCCGACCCGGTGGTCCGTCAACGTCGTAGACAAAGCCGACCTGGGCCACGAGGCGATCTGTGTCGAACTCCTTGGCGCCAAGCAACCCAATCTCTTCTTGGACCGTGATCAGCAACTCGATGCCAGCGTGCGGAATGTCCTCGCGAAGCACGCGTCGGATGCCATCGATCATGCCCGCCACGGTGGCCTTGTTGTCGGCGCCAAGGATGGTGTCGTTGGCATTGACGATGAACCCGTCACGCTCGACGGGGTCGATCGGTGCTGAGGGCGGAACGGTATCGACGTGGGCATTGAAAAACAGCGGCGTGCCGGGGACCGTGCCCGGAATCCGTGCGTAGAGATTGCCTGCATTGCCATCGATCCGCGAGCCAGCGTCGTCCTCGTCCGACTCGATCCCCAGCTCGGCCAGAACATCGCGACAGAGATCAATCGCAGCGCGCTCTTGCCCTGGCGGCGTTGAGAGTCGCGCGAGTGCCAGAAACAACTCGAGCGCGGTGTCCACGCGTTAGACCGTGGTCGAAGCGGCGCTTGCCTGACGCGTCTCGGCCGGCGTCGAGTCGCGGTAGGCGACTGCGGCTCCGACGAAATCGCGAAACAGTGGCGCGGGGCGGGTTGGGCGCGACTTGAACTCGGGGTGGAACTGGCTCGCGACGAACCACGGGTGATTTGGCAACTCGATGATCTCGACGAGATCCTTCGACGCAAACGTGCCCGAAACAATCAGCCCATGCGACTCAAGTTGAGGGCGCAAGAGGTTCGAGACCTCGTAGCGGTGTCGGTGACGCTCGTAGATTGTCTCCTCGCCGTAGGCAGCAAAAGCTTTCGTGCCTGCCTTGAGCGTGATCGGCTCGGCGCCGAGCCGCATCGTGCCACCCATGTCGCGCACGTCCTTCTGCTCGGGCAGCAGGTCGACGATCGGGGCGGGCGTCTCGGGGTCGAACTCGGTCGAGTTCGCTCCGGGCATGCCCGCTACGTCACGGGCAAACTCGGCAACCGCGATCTGCATACCAAGACAGACGCCGAGGAATGGCACCTGGTGCTCGCGGGCAAAGCGGGTCGCGGCAATCTTCCCTTCAATACCGCGGCCACCAAAGCCACCGGGGATCAATACACCATCGACTGAGGCGAGTTCCTCGCGAGCCTCACCTCGCAAAACGACCTCGGCATCAAGCCAGACCAGTTTGAGCACCGCGCCATGGTGGATCGCGCCGTGCTTGAGCGCCTCGACCACCGACAGGTAGGCATCTTGGAGTTGAATGTATTTGCCAACGATCGCGATCCGAACCTCGCCGGTGAGGGCATCGACTCGGTCGGCGAGTGCTTCCCACTCGGACATATCGGCAGCAGGCGCCTCGATCCCAAAGCCCTCGAGCACGAGATCGTCAAAGCGCTGATCGTGCAGCGCAAGCGCGACGCGGTAGATATTCGAGGCGTCCTCGCAGGCGAGGATTCGGCTCGGCTCGAGATCGGCGAACAGTGCGATCTTGTCCTTGAGGTCGCGCATAATTGGATGTGAGGCTCGGCAGACAACGATGTCGGGCGTGATACCGATACGCCGCAACTCGTTGACCGAGTGCTGCGTCGGCTTCGTCTTCAGTTCGCCGGCGGCCTCGATCATCGGCACGAGCGTGCAATGCACGTAGCAGACGTTGTCTTTGCCGACTTGGTTGCGCAACTGACGAATCGACTCGAGGAATGGCAGGCTCTCAATGTCGCCGACGGTGCCGCCAATCTCGACGAGCACGATGTCGACGGCCTCGGCCTCCGACACACGCAAGACACGGCGCTTAATCTCGTCGGTGATGTGCGGGATGACCTGCACCGTCGAACCGAGGTACTCGCCACGACGCTCGCGACGAATCACGCTGTCGTAGATCGCGCCGGCCGTGGCGTTCGAGAGTCTCGATGTGTTTTCGTCGATAAAGCGCTCATAGTGGCCAAGGTCGAGGTCGGTCTCGGCACCGTCCTCAGTGACGAACACCTCGCCATGCTGGAACGGGCTCATCGTGCCGGGATCGACATTAATGTACGGGTCTAGCTTGATCACCGCGACGCGCATCCCGCGGTTTTTCAGAATCCGACCGAGTGAGGCGGCAGTGATGCCTTTGCCGAGAGAGGAGACGACACCGCCGGTGATAAACACGTACCGGGTCTTGGTCTCCGCCATCTCGATCCTCCGTCGTCGTCAAGGAGCATCCTAGGCAGGGTGTCGGATGGTCGGCCCCAGTCGCGTCAGAGGACGAGGCCCAACACGCGCGCTGGGAAACCCGAGGCGCCGACAATCGGCGGCACACCGACGATCAAAAGTGCCCCAACTGCCGGTAGCCGCTCGAGTCCGACAAGGCCCTCGACCTGCCAGAGACCTGCAGGCAGCGTGCGGTAGTGCACGACGAAATCTGTGGCTATTCCTCGGTCAATCGAGAGCGTGTCAATCGCGATGCCCACCACGCCCCGTTCGATAGCGAGCTCGGCTGCATCGAGACCAAGGCCAGGAAAGTGCAGGTCCGAGACGTAGCGCGGCCCATCGCCGAGGTGGCGATCCCAACCCGTTCGCACGACCAGCGCGTCACCCGGCTGGAGCCGACCATGGGTGGCCTCCATGGCCTCAACATCGGCGGCCGAGACCGCGTAGTCCGAGTCGTCACCAACGCGGTCGGCGACGTCGAGTAGCCGGGCGGGAACCACCAGTTGGTCCGCAGGGATCTGGTCGACTGTGATGCCCTCTGCGTGGAAGTGTGCGGGGGCATCGAAGTGCGTGCCGATGTGCTCGCTGATATCGATCCGCCGAATGAAGTAGCCATCGGTGGCGACGGTTGCGTCGACGCGGGCGGAGAAAGGCTCCTGCCCGGGCCACGGCGTGGTGGCGGGGCCGAGCGGCTGGGAAAGATCGATCACCTGCATCGTGCGTCCTCCGAGAGTCGTCGCGCGAGTACGAGAGTCTACGACGAAACGTCTGAACGCATTCGCCGAGCCAGTACGAGCGCTTCTTCCGCGGTCTCATCGCCACCCAGCATGCGTGCGAGCTCGGCCTCGACGCCAGCGTCGTTGAGGAGTTCGATCGTGGTCTCGGTTGGATCGCCCGGAACTTTGAGCACGCGGTAATGACGATCGGCGAGCGCCGCGATCTGCGCGAGATGCGTGATGCAGATGACCTGCGTAGATTCGGCGAGTTCGCGCAACTTCTGACCGACGGCGACGGCCGTTGCTCCACCAACTCCCGCGTCGACCTCATCGAAGACGAGGGTCGGAACGGCAGCACGGTCGTGGGCTGCGACCCGTAGCGCGAGCGCCACCCGAGACAACTCACCGCCCGAGGCCGCCTCTGCAATCGGGGCTGGTGCCAATCCGGGGTTGGGCGCCAAGAGAATCTGCACCTCGTCGTGCCCGGAGGCGCCAAGTTCGCGTTCGCCCAGTTCGATCTGCACCTCAGCATCCGCCATGCCAAGGTCGGCCAGGTGCCGTTGCACCGACGTGGCGAGCTTCGGTGCCAACTGTCCGCGCGCCTTCGCCAAGGCGGCAGCCGCTGCCGTCGCCGCAGCCGCCGCGGCTACCTCGGCGGCGCGGGCGGCCTCTACGCCACCATTCTCTCCCTGCACGATGGCGAGCAGACGCACGGCCTCTTCGCCGGCCTCGATCGCCGCAGCGAGCGTGCCATGGCGCCGCACGAGGTCGGCGAGTAGATCGAGCCGACCCTCAACCTGTTGCAGGCGCTCGGGGTCGTGCTCGACCTCATTGGAGTAGGCGTGCAGCGTCCGCGATGCCTCCTCGAGCCGAATCACAACCTCGCGCAACTCCTCGGCAACCGATAACAGATCGGGATCGCGGTCGACGGCCGAACGCACGGCTCGTTCCGCCTGCCCGGCAAGCCCAAGCGCACCCGCACCATCGTCGGGCGACAACAACGTGGCAGCCGTGCGCGTGCCATCGGCCAACACGTCGGCGTAGCGCAACCGCTGCCGCTCAGCCTCGAGCGCATCGTCTTCGCCCGCCTGTGGCTGGACAGCAGCGATCCGCTCGGCGATACCCTCAAGCTCGGCGACGCGGCCGGCCAAGCCAGCGGCCTCGACCTCTGCTGCCACGCGTGCCGCGCGCGCTGCCACCAAATCGCGCCAGGCAGCAGCCATCGTGCGAAGCCTTCCGTCCTGTTGCTCCCCACCGAAGGCGTCCAAGATCGCACGCTGTGCGGCCGGCTTCGAGAGACGCCGCGACTCGTGTTGCGAGACCACGCCAACCATGCGACCACCCGCGTCTTCCAAGGCACCTCGCGTGGCGCTCCTGCCACCAACGAGTGTGCGGCCACGGCCGTCACGACCGACACGGCGCGCCACGAGCAGGCCATCATCGACATCGTCGATCAGTTCGCTCACTCCCACAAACGCGGGATCGGCGAGGATCGTCTCGTCGATGCGAAAATCCGCCTCGACGTAGACCTCGTCGCCGTGCGGACCAACGAGGCCAGCCTCGCCTTTTGCGCCGAGCACCAGCCCAAGTGCACCAGCAAGGATCGTCTTGCCCGCTCCGGTCTCGCCGGTAATCACCGTCATCCCGGACGCGGGTTCAATTTCCGCCGAGCGGAGCACGACGAGGTTATCGACGCGAAGCCGCTCCAGCACGGTCAGTGGCCGAACTTGTCGCGGTAGCGAGACAAAAATGGGCGGTCCGGAAGGATGCCCAACAGTGCAGTCTCCGGGGCCATCCGCATCGTCGCCATTGCACCCGACGCGAGCGAGGCAACGGGATGACCATCGACAACGACCCTGCTGGCAGTTCCACGCGTGCGCGAGACCACCTCGACCTCGTGACCACGCGCGAGGATCAACGGCCGCCCATCGAGTGCGTGTGGCGCAATGAAGGTGACAGCAAAAGCGTCGACGCCCCAGCTGATCACAGGGCCGCCGGCAGAGAGGTTGTAGCCCGTCGAACCCGTCGGCGTCGAGACGAGCACACCGTCGCAGCCGAGCTTGCCCAACTGCACGCCGTTGACGGCCCATTCGAGCACGGCCATCCGGCCCAGCATGTCGGCGGTGACCAGCACATCGTTGATCGCGACAAAGCGCCCCTCCGGCGTCTCGACTGCCACCGTCGGCAGCTCGACGACTTCGAGTCCGCCACCAAGGATCACATCGAGGTTGTCTGGGAGCTCGTTGGCGCGAAGCGTAGTCAGAAAGCCAAAGGTGCCGTAGTTGACACCAACGCACGGAATCGCGCGACCGATCACGCGGTGCAGCGCACGCAGCATCGTGCCATCGCCACCCAAGACGAGCACGAGGTCGACCTCGTCGGGGCGATCGACGCTGACGGGCCGAAGGTCGGGGTGCTTCTCAACTTCTTCCTCGCCGAGCACGAGCTCGACATCACGGCCTGTGATCGCCGTTGCCAAGGTCGGCAAGACCGCGCGCGTGATCGATGGGTCGTCGTGCGTAACCAGCAAGACACGGCGAACGCTAGACATCGTGGACTGCCTCGAGGGCGATGCGTTCGGGGTCGGAGTTGGAGTCATGGGCGAGGGGGTGGTCGTGAGAGACGATGGCGAGAGGATATTCGTGGTTTCCGGCAGGACCCGGTAGACCGGAGTCGCGGGCTGTCAGAGGTACTGCGCCGAGATCTAAAGCGTAGCGGGCGACCGAGGCAACTGCCTGTCGCCGTACCGCTGTATCGCGCACGACGCCACCTTTGCCAACATCGCTGGGCGACGCCTCGAACTGTGGCTTGACAAGGACGATTGCTCGCCAGGGTGCTCGAGCACTCGCAAACGCAGACCCAAGGATGTGGCGAAGCGAAATAAACGAGACGTCAGCGACGATCAGGTCTGGTGCATAGGAGAGCGATTCCGCATCGAGACTGCGCGCATTCGTGCGCTCCATGACCGTCACGCGCTCGTCATTACGCAACTTCGAATCGAGCTGCCCATAGCCAACGTCCACCGCGATCACTCGTGCAGCCCCGCGCTGCAAGACACAGTCCGTGAAGCCCCCGGTCGAGGCCCCAATATCGAGCACATCGGCGCCCGTCACATCCCACTCGAGGTAGGTCAGGAAGCCGTCGAGCTTATCACCTGCACGGGAGACAAAGCGAGGGAGATCCTGCACCACGATCGCCGTATCGGTCTGAACAGCCTGTCCTGCCGTGCGGGCCAGCTCACCATTGATCGTCACGAGCCCGGCCAAGACGTAGGCCTGTGCCTTCGAACGAGTCGGCGCGAGACCCCGCGCTACCAATGCCTGGTCGAGCCGTTCGCGCGCAGGACGATCGGCCATGTTCACCGATCGCGGTGGTAGATACGTTTGGCGATTGCCGCGAGCGCTGCGGGGTTGCCAGGGAGCACAGCAAGCAGGCGCTCCGTTTTCTGCCAGGAGCGCTCAGAGGCAGCCTGAGCCTCGTCGAGACCCAAGACAGTGACGAACGTGCTCCGTTCGTTGGCAACATCTGCGCCTGCCGTCTTACCCAACGTGTCAGTGGTGCTCGTGGCGTCGAGCACGTCGTCGACAATCTGAAATCCCACACCAAGTTCGGCCGCAAACGCCGTGTAGGACTCCGTGGTCTGGGTATCAGCCGAAGCCAACGCGAGCCCCATCTTCACACCGGCTTCAATCAGGCAGCCCGTCTTGAGACCACACATCTTCCGCAACCAGGCCTCGTCGGGGTTGGCAACCGGTCGAAGGTCGAGGTACTGGCCTCGGACCATGCCTTCCGTTGCCCAGGCGAGCTCGGCCAGCACTGCCAGCCGTGCCTCGGCAGGCGTCGCCGTCGCCTCCGCGATCAGGCGGAAGGCGAGCGCGAACAGTCCGTCGCCAACAAGAATCGCCACGTCCTCACCAAACTCCATATGAGTCGTGGGTAGACCACGACGCAGTGAGTCGTCATCGAGCGCCGGCAGATCATCGTGCACCAACGAGAAGGTGTGGATCAACTCGAGGGCACAGGCACTCGGGAGTGCCGCCTGGACATCGCCACCCAACCCCTCGACGGTTGCCAAGAGCAGAACCGGTCGCAAGCGCTTGCCACCCGCGGCAAGCGGGTAGCGCAGCGCCGCCGCAAACGCTGCAAGGTCGGGATCCGTGCCGATCGCGCCACCGGTGTAGGCCTGGAGCGCTGCCTCAGTAAGCGCGCCGAGCCGTGCGATCGCCGTGGGATCAGAGGAGGTCGAGTTTTCCATCGCCACGCTCATCCGACAGGGCGCGACGGCGACGATCGATCTCGGCGGAGATCTGGCGCGCTGTCTCCTGAAGTTCCTCGAGGGCCGCTACGGCATCGTCGGGCGTCTCGACGCCATCGAGCCGCGTGCGAGCCGTCTCGAGCCGCACAACCAATTCGTCAAAGGGGTCGACGTCGTTCATCAACCGGAGGTTACCGCCCTTTGCCGCGCGTGCGGGCCGCGGCACTGATGATCCCGTTGACGAACGCAGCGGCCTCGGGTGACGCGTAGCGACTGGCCAGCGCCACTGCCTCCGCGATTGCGACAGCAGCAGGCGGATCGTCCTGATCAAGTTCCAACAGGGCAACGCGCAGCACAGCCCGCTCAACCGGAGCAATCCGTTCGAGACTCCACCCGTCGGCACGCTCGTCGATCTCCTCATCAAGCGCAACGCGGTGCAGGTGAACACCATCAATCAGTGAGCGTGCGTAGGCGGGCAACGGGCGCGCGGCGTCGACCTCGTGCTGCGTGACGATCTGCTCCATTGGGTACCCCGTGATGTCCTCTTGGTAGAGCAGCATCACGGCAGCGCGACGCGACTGTCGGCGCGAGCCGTCGGTGTCCTTAACCTCTGCAGCAGCGGCGGCCACTACTAGGCCTCCCCGAGGGTTGCCAACGACGGGCCAACCTCATCGATATACGTGGTGGTGTAGCGGCCCGCACGAAACGTTGGCTCGTCGACGATCTCTCGAAGCAGTGAAATAGTGGTTGGAATGCCTTCGATCACGAACTCGTCAAGTGCTCGAGCGGCACGGTTGAGTGCAGCCTCGCGCGTCGGTGCGGTCACGATCAGCTTCGCAATCATCGAGTCGTAGAACGGCGGCACGGTCGCGCCATCCTCGACGAACGTGTCGATACGAATGCCTGGTCCAAGTGGCGGTCGAAACTTCTCGATGCGGCCTGGCGCCGGACGAAAGCCATGCATCGGATCCTCAGCATTGATACGGAACTCAATCACATGGCCACGTGTTTCACCGTCCCATGGTGGCACGCCTTCGCCGCCGGCGACGAGCAACTGTGCCTGCACGAGGTCGTAGCCAGCGACCTGCTCGGTGACGGGATGCTCCACTTGGAGCCGCGTGTTCATCTCCATGAAGTAAAACGACTGATCCTCACCCACCAGAAACTCGATCGTCCCGGCGCCCGAATACTTAAGCGCTTTGAGGGCGGCCACGCCGGCGGCCTTCATGGTCTCTAGCGTCGCGGCGGCGAGAAACGGCGAGGGCGACTCCTCGATCAGCTTCTGGTGCCGGCGCTGAATCGAGCACTCGCGCTCGCCGAGAATCAGTCCCCCACCCTCGCCGTCGCCCATCACTTGAATTTCGATGTGGTGCGCGTTGATGACAGCCTTCTCGAGGTACATGCCGGCATCGCCAAAGGCGGCCTCGGCCTCGGTGCTCGCAGCAAGGAAGCCGTCGCGCACCTCGTCGGGGCCGTGCACGAGGCGCATCCCTTTGCCGCCACCGCCCGCTGCGGCCTTCAGCAACACCGGATAGCCAGCCGCTTCCGCCACAATCGCGGCCTCTTCTGGCCCCGACAGGCGCCCAGCCGAGCCAGGCACGAGCGGTAGACCAGCGTTGCGCATGGTGTCCTTCGCAACCGCCTTATCGCCCATCGTCTCAATCGCCTCTGCGGATGGACCAATCCAGACCAGGTCGTGCTCGGCACAGGCCTTGACGAGCTCGGTGCTCTCGGCCAGGAAGCCGTAGCCGGGATGGATCGAATCGCAGTCCGTCGTCAATGCCGCCGAGACGAGCTGGTCGACACGGAGGTACGAGTCCGCCGCAGCTGGCGGTCCGATTTGGACGGCACGATCGGCGAGACGCACGTGCATCGCGTCCTTGTCGGCCGTCGAGTAGACGGCGACCGACTCGATACCGAGCTCGCGGCAGGCCCGAATAATCCGGACGGCGATCTCGCCCCGATTTGCAACGAGGCAGCGACGCAGCACCGGTGGCCTCAGGCTCCGCTGGGGTCGATCTCGAAGAGCGGCTGGCCATACTCAACGGCCGATGCATCCTCCACGAGAATCTTCTTGATCGTGCCGGCGGTCTCGGCCTTGAACTCGTTGAAGAGCTTCATGGCCTCGAGAATGCACAGCACCTGGCCAACGGCCACGGTGGTGCCAACCTCGACGAAGGCAGGCTCGCCGGGAGCAGCACAGCGGTAGAACGTGCCAACCATCGGGCTTGTGATCTGCGTGCCGGTCGGCGCTGCCGCGGCCTCGGGTGCGTCGGTGGCAATCGGTGCGGCCACAACGTGCTGGACCTGACTCTGCTGGCGCAGCGTAATACGCGTGCCGTTCTCCTCGACGGTCAATTCGCCGAGTCCGGTCTCCTCGAGCACCTCGACGAGGCTGCGGATGCGATCGTCCTCTTCGTTCGTAGCGCCTCGCGTGATCGCGTTGTGTCGGCCACGCAGACGCTCGAGCAGTGGCAGCGTGTCCTCACCGAACAGCGCCACGAGACAGAGCTCTTCCTCGCTGGTTGCGAGCTCGCCGGCCTCGGCGCGGGCGCCCTCGAGATCGACAGGAACGGGCATCGACGAAGCACCACCATTGCCGGCCTCGGCAAGTGCCAATACCTCCGGGTTGACGGGAGCCGGTGGGCGGCCCCACTCGCCACGAATCAGTGCCCGCATCTCACCGTCGATTGAGTGCCAACGGCGCCCTTCAAGAACGTGGTCGATCGCCTGTCGCACGAAGACATCGCCGAGCGGCGACGCAGCGGGCGGCGAGCCAAGATCCTCGCGCACACGCTGGACCTCATCGAGCACATCAGCCAAGCGATCGCTGGCATCGATCGCGGCAAGCTTGCGCTCAACCCCCGAAACCAAACCGGCGGGCACACCCTTGATCGCAGCAAGCAGCGAAACGTGAGCGGACAGGGGCGGCGGCAGTGTCGTGTCCGCAAAGAGTGCACGATCGAGCAATTCTGCAACTTCCCAGAGAATGCCCTGGTTGATCCCCGACTCGAGGCCGAGGCCATCGACGGCCTGGCAGAGCAGCTCGGAACTCGTCCGATGGCCCGAGACCGCCAGCGAGTACGTGGCAACCGAGATCGGATCGGCGCCCGCGCGGGCTGCCTCGATCGCAACGGCAAGCGAGGTGCCCCCTGGCCCCTGCGGATAGAGGCCAACTGGGATGCCAGCGGCATTGCGCAGTGAAGTAATCAGTGCGCCCGTCCGGGATGGGTCGAGCGCGCCGGCCGGGTCGAGCAACAGCAAGCGATCGGCACCGAGTTGGGCCAACGCGGGCGCACGGTCGATCAGGCGCTGCGCACCGTCGGGATGGTCGTCGTAGACGAGACCAAGATGCAGGCGCGCGCCTGTCTCGCGCACAGCCTCGGCAGGCCCAACCAGATCCTCCGGGTCGTTCATTGGATCGTGCATGCGGAAGACCGCAATGCCCGACTCAGCGGCACTGTCGACGAAACGACGAATCAGATCTTGCTCAACCGGCTGCGTGCCGACGAGGAAGCGTCCGCGCAGAGCCATGCCCAATGGTGTTTGGGTGGCACGCTTCTTGAGGTTGCGAATGCGCTCCCACGGACTCTCGACGCCACGGTTGACGGCGCTGTAGAAACAGCCTCCGCCCGTCACCTCGAGCACATGAAAACCAGCGCTGTCCAGTAACTCGCAGGCCTCAAGCTGAAGCGAGGTTGGTACGCGACCGGCGATCGGGTCTTGCGCCAAAAGACGCAGAGTGGTGTCGACGAGACGAGCCATCAGGATGAAAGGGTAGCGATCCTACAGGCGGAACGGCTACGCGCGCGACATGTAACGACCCTCGCGGGTGTCGACTTTGATGGTGTCGCCCTCGTTGACGAAGAGCGGAACCTGCACAGTGGCGCCGGTTTCCAGCGTGGCGGCCTTCATCACGTTCGAGACGGTGTCGCCTTTGACGCCTGGTTCTGTGGCGGTCACGACCAACTCGACCGAGGCAGGCAACTGCAACGAGGCCGGGTTGTCGTCGACCGACAAGAGTTGCACCGTGTCGCCCTCTTTCAACCACTGCAGGTCGTCGGCGCAGACTGCACGCGACAAAGAAACCTGCTCGAAGGTCTCGGTATCCATCATCACGACTTCCGTGCCGTCGTCGTAGAGGAACTGCATGTCGGCGACCGAGGTGAGGATGCGCGGAAACTTTTCGCCAGCGCGGAAGGTACGATCGACGACAGCGCCTGTGCTGAACATCTTCAACTTGGTGCGCACAAACGCGCCACCCTTACCGGGCTTGACGTGCTGAAACTCGACGATCCGATAGATCGTGCCTTCGACATCGATGTGCATGCCGTTCTTGAATTGGTTCGTCGAAACGTGTTCAGCCATGTGGAAGAGGGTAGCGGTCCAACTTTGCTTTGGGGTCAGACCCCTAAGCAAAGCCGATCTCGGCCGTCTGCAATCAACAAGCTGGACTTTGCTCGGGGGTCTGACCCCAAAGCAAAGTTGCTACCCGGCAGTCTCGACAAGGTCCTTGGTAAAACCGGTCAGAATCTCATGCCCAGACGCGGTCACGACGACGTGGTCTTCGATTCGGATCCCCCACTTGCCGGGGCGATAGATGCCGGGCTCGACCGTCACGAGCTGGCCTGCTGCAAGCACGTCCTCGGATCCCTTGCGGAGCGTCGGACCCTCGTGAACCTCGAGCCCCGTGCCGTGTCCGAGGCCATGACCAAACAGGTCGCCAGCGCCAGCGGCCTCGATCACCTCGCGCGCCGTCGCATCGACCATGCCGCCGATCGCGTCCGGGCGGACCGCGCCTAGGCCGGCGAGTTGAGCAGACAAGACGAGCGCGTAGTCCTCGGCAGCAGCCGAATCGGGAGCGCCACCCGCCGCGAAGGTGCGCGTACAGTCAGAGCAATAGCCGCTCTCACCCTGTGCGCCGATGTCGACAACGACCAGCGCACCTCGCTCGATGGCGACGTCGCGCGGTTCGGCGTGCGGCAGTGCACCGTGAGCACCGC
>CAMAWJ010000023.1 GCA_945861955.1 Bifidobacterium breve | reverse complement strand
GTCGGCGACATTGCCGCAGACGGTGCGGAGGCCTGCAACTACCTGCTCGCGGTCGACATGGAGATGGCGACGCTGTCGGGGTTCGCCCTGACGAGCTGGGAGTCGGGCTACGGGGACTTCGTGCTGCAGCCGGACCTCGCGACGCTGCGCCCGATGCCGTGGCTTGAGGGCACCGTGTTCTGCGTCGCCGACGTCATGCACCACGACGGTTCGCCCGTGGTCGAGTCGCCGCGCCAGATCCTGCGTGCGCAGCTCGAGCGCCTTGCCGAACGCGGCTGGAACGCGCAGATCGGGTCGGAGCTCGAGTTCGTGCTGTTCCGCGAGTCGTACGACTCGGCGC
This sequence comes from Bifidobacterium breve, assembly GCA_945861955.1. Classification (GTDB taxonomy): domain Bacteria; phylum Actinomycetota; class Thermoleophilia; order Gaiellales; family F1-60-MAGs149; genus F1-60-MAGs149. The sequence goes on along the minus strand of CAMAWJ010000023.1, from coordinate 15,596 downwards.
GCGACAAGGGGTACCGCGACCTCAAGCCCGCCAACGCGTACAACGTCGACTACTCGATCTTCGGCACGACGATGGTCGAGGATGTGCTTCGCCCGATCCGATTGGCGATGAAGGCGGCTGGTCTGGCGGTGGAGGATTCGAAGGGCGAGTGCAACCTTGGCCAGCACGAGATCAACTTCCGCTATCAGGAGGCGCTGCGGATGGCCGACGACCACGCCTTCTACAAGCTGGCTGCCAAGGAGATCGCGTACCAGCACGGCGCGGCGGTCACCTTCATGGCAAAGGTCAACCAGCTCGAGGGCAACTCGTGCCACATCCACTGCTCCTTCTGGGAGGATGACGAGGCGCTGTTCCCCGGCACGGGCGAGGGCGGGCACTCGCCGCTCTACGACCAGTACATCGCCGGCCAGGTCGAGCGCACGCACGAGCTGTCCTTCTTCTTCGCGCCGAACATCAACTCGTACAAGCGCTACGCGTACGGATCGTTCGCGCCGACGACGCTGCTCTGGGGCCGCGACAACCGCACCGCTGCGTTCCGCTCGGTAGGGCACGGCAAGGGCCTGCGGCTTGAGACGCGCATCGCCGGTGGCGACGCCAACCCGTACCTGGCCTTCGCCGCCGTCGTCGCTGCGGGCCTCGACGGCATCGACCGCGAACTCGTGCCGCCGCCGCCGACGCCGGGCAGCGCCTACGACGCCGACGGCCAGCGCATGCCGACGACGCTCACCGAGGCCGTCGATCTGCTGGACCACAGCGCCTTCGCCCGCGCTGCTTTCGGCGACCGCGTGGTCGACCACTACGTCAATTCGGGTCGCCACGAGGTGGCCGCCTTCGAGTCGGCAGTGACGGACTGGGAATTACGCCGTTCGTTCGAACGCTCGTAGAGGCGACATATTGGGCCCGGGCCCAGAATGTCGCGTCCAGCGAACATACCTACGCCTACGGCGGCGCTAGTCTGCCCTTATGCGACCGCGCATTGGCATCACCGCGTATTGGCTCGAGGCGTCGTGGGGGCCGTGGGCCGAGATGCCTGCGTGTCTGGCGCCACAGGCGTACGTCAACTCGATTCTGGTGGCCGGTGGCTTCCCGCTGCTCGTGCCGCCGCTTCCCGAGCTGGAGGGGTTCGTCGACGAGGCCCTCAACACGCTCGACGGGCTGATCCTCGTCGGCGGCAGCGACGTCGGCGCGAGTACGTACGGCGCCGATCCGCACCCGACGAACGATCCACCGAACGTGCGCCGTGACGAGGCCGAGCTCGGGCTGCTGCGTGGCGCGCTCGACCGCGACATGCCGTTGCTCGGAATCTGCAGAGGTTTTCAGCTGCTCAACATTGCCTACGGTGGAACGCTCGAGCAGCATCTCGACGATGTCGTTGAAGGCGACATGCACCGGGTCCAGCTCGGACACTGGTCGAATCATCCGGTCGAGATTCTCGGCGGCAAGATCGCCGACCTCGTACCGAACGGCACCGTCATTCATTCGCATCATCACCAAGGCATCGAGACGGTCGGTGCTGGTCTTGAAGTGACGGCCAAGGCGCCGGACGATACGGTCGAGGGTCTTGAGGATCCAAACAAAGCCTTCGCGGTTGGCGTGCTCTGGCACCCAGAAGAGGCGCACACCGATTCGGGCGCGCCGGTCTTCAAGGCACTGATCGACGCCGCCGCGCAGTACGCGCAACGAGCGTCCTGATCTAGCCTCCGATCTAGTCTCTGAACTAGTCGTTCGTCGACGTGCCAGAACTCGACGTGGGGAGTCCGTCTGGGATCTCCCAGTCGGCACGCGCGTCCCACCAGATGTGATCGACCGAGTGCAGCCCCGACGGCTCGTCGACGCTGCCAGCAGCGATCGCTGTGTAGTCGCGATCGGGCGCCTTCCAAAACAACGATGAGCCACAGTTGGCACAGAAGCCGCGAACCGCATTGGTGGTGCTGTGGGGACTCTCTATCCAGGTGAGACCGACGTCGGCCAAGAGTTCCAACTGGGCGTCTGGACAGGCCGTGTAGGGCGCCGCTCCGCCATGCGTGCGACGACACTCACCGCAGTGGCAGGTCGTGATATCGCGCAGTGGCCCATTGACGCGATAGCGCACGCCACCGCACAGACAGCCGCCTTCCTGGTGTTCGCTCATGTGTCGATTCTACGCGACACGAACCGGCGCGAACCTGTCCGTCACGTACACTGCCGCGCATGACGGCAACTCTCGGATTGATCGGTGCCGGACGACTCGCGTCGGCGCTCGTCGCTGGCTGGGTTGCTGCCGACCCGACCTGTGCGCTGCAGATTCTGGCTACCGATCGTTACGAGGGTGTTGCTGAGGCATTGGCCACGCAGTACGGCATTGGAGTCCGCGCCACGCCTGCCGCGATTGCCGCCGAAGCTGATCTCGTGATCCTGCTGGTCAAGCCGCAGGATGTGCCGGGTGCTGCTGCAGAAGTTGCCACGACGCTGCGGGCGGGCGCCTGTGTCGCGTCGGCCGCCGCCGGCGTCGAGCTGGCGACGATCCGGGCCGCGCTCGCCGACGAGACGACTGTCGCTCGCTTTATGCCGAACATTCCGGTCGCCGTTGGTGGCGGCGTGTCCGCGGTCTGTGGAGACGCCGACGCCGTCGCTGCGCTGACACCGTGGCTGGAGGCCGTCGGTACTGCAGTGCCGATGGACGAATCGATGTTCGACGCTGCAACTGCCATCTCGGGCTCTGGTCCAGGCATGCTCGCGTACGTCATTGAGACGTTCGTTGCCGCCGCGGTGGACGTTGGGTTTTCGGAGGACGACGCTAACCGTCTCGTGGTTGACACCTTCGCTGGCACCGGCCGCTATCTGGCCGAGACGGGGGAGAGCGCGACCGCGCTCCGTGAGCGCGTCACCTCGCCCGGTGGCACGACCGCCGCGGGCATCGCTGCTCTCGAGGCCGCTGGGCTTCCAGACGCCGCCGTTGCCGCGGCCCGCGCTGCCCGCGATCGCGGCACCGAACTACGGAGTGGCTCATGACCTTCGATCGCGCCCTGATCGCCACGTTTGTAAGCTCGCTCACGATTGTCTACACGATCATGATCCTGATCTACGCGATCCAGTCATTCGTGCCGCTCGGCTACTCCTCGCCGGTGATGACGCTGCGGCGCTTCCTCGATGAGACGGTTGCGCCGTTTTTGATGCTGTTTCGGCGCTTCATCCCGCCGCTCGGTCCACTCGATCTGTCTGCGATGGTCGCGTTATTCCTCTTGTGGATCGTGTCTGGAATCGTCCAGGGTCTGATTATCGGTTAGGAATCAGTTCGTTAGTAGGGGCAGGAAATCTCGGAGGGGCGCCGTAGGTCGTGTCCATGGCGATCACACCTGCAGAGCTCCGGCACACCCCGCTTCGTCGCTCCCTGTTCGGGTACAAGCGAGCTGACGTCGACAACATGATCGAAGAGTTGGCCGACGCGTATCAAGAGACGTGGCAGAATCGCGTTGATATGCAGGAGCGGATTGAGACGCTCGAGACTGAGGTCAAGCGCTATCGCGAGATGGAAGATCTGCTTCGTCGCACGCTCGTGAGTGCCGAGAAGCACGCTGCTGATCAAAAGGAGGCCGCCCGCAAGGAGGCCGCTCAGATTGTGCGTGAGGCCGAGCAGGAGGCCCGCGAGGTGATGGGCGAAGCGCATCATCAACGCTCCGCCGTCTGGCGCGACACGCAGGCGATCGAGCAGCGTGGCCGCGAGTTGCAGGCACGCTATCGCGCGTTTCTCAGTACGGCCGAGGCGGTCCTTGACGAGGTTGAGGACACCGACGATCGCACGGAAGAGCGCGAGCCGCTCGCCGATGCGATCACGATGAACTGACGGGGCTCCGATTGCGTGGGCAGGGGTATGGTTCGCGCATGGAACTCGCTGTCCCTACTACTGCGCTGAGCGCTGAGCGTGCACGGATCGCCCATGATCTTGAGCAGTACAGCATCGGAGCGGGTCGCGATCGTGATGGCGCTGATCGCCTGGGCACGGGTTCTGATGACGCTGTAGCAACACTTGAAGACGAGCTTGATGACGGCGTTATCGACGACCTGCAGGCAAACCTTGAAGAGGTCGACGCTGCGCTTTCGCGCATCGCGGCTGGGTCGTACGGGGTCTGCATTGACTGTGGCGAAGCGATTCCCGAGAAGCGTCTGACAGCGCTGCCGGCGAGTGCTCGCTGCATCGAGTGTCAGCGCAAGCAGGAGCACCGCTGAGGCGATGCCAACGCTGCCGCCCAAACCTGCGGTAGAGCCGCTCCGGCCGTCCCCAGCCCAGTCACCCGATGCGCTGCAGTGGGTCGCGCTCGTGGTGATTGCGCTCGTCACGATCGTTGCCGATCAGGTCACCAAGCTGATTGCACGCAACTCATTTACACCGAATGATCCGTTTGAGGTGCTGCCGTTTTTTCACTTCACGAACACGATTAATACGGGAATCGCGTTCGGCCAGTTCCGCGATAATCAGATTATTGTGATTGTTGGTTCCGCGGTCGCAATCGCCTTCATGTTGATCTACTTCGGTCGCTCGGGTGGACGTCATAGCCTGTTGCCAGTCGCGATTGGCCTGTTGTTTGGCGGTGCGGCTTCGAACCTGTTTGATCGCATCACGCAGGGGCATGTCACCGACTTTCTTGAGATCAGCCGCTTTCCCGTCTTCAACCTCGCTGATGTTGCGATTACCGCTGGTGTGATCGGACTTTTGATCACGTTGATTTCGAGCGAGCGCGCGAAGGTCGAATGATCACCGTCACCGTCGCAGCCGAGCAGGCTGGTGCGCGGCTCGACCGCGTTGTGCATGAGTCGCTGAGTGGGGTTTCGCGGGCCGAGGCGCAGCGTCTGATTGAGGACGGGCACGTGACGGTCGATGGAGCGATGCGTTCGCGCAGTTCGCGCGTGCAGCGCGGCATGGTGGTGGTGATCGATGTGCCGGAGAAGGCTGTCGTCGAGGAGAAGGCACCGGTCGATCTCGAGCCGCGCATCGTCTTTGAGGACGACTATCTCGTCGTCGTCGATAAGCCGGTCGGCTTGGTAACGCACGCTGCGCCCAGTTCGAAGGGCCCGTCGTTGGCCGGCATTCTCGCGGCGCGTGGCATGGCTGCGGGTGGCGATGAGGACCGGCCGGGCATCGTTCATCGCCTCGACAAGGAGACGTCGGGTCTGCTCGTCGTGGCGCGGGACGCTGAGACGCTGAAGGCGTTGCAGAAGCAGATGAAGAAGCGTGAGATTGAGCGCGAGTACGTGGCTCTCGTCCATGGCCGTCCGCCCAGCATGGCCGGACGCATTGAGGCACCAATTGGGCGCGATCCCCAAAACCGTACGCGCCGCATGATCGACGGCATTGGTGCGCGTCCTGCGACGACGCACTTCGAGTTGGTCGAGGCGTTCCCCGAACACACGTTGCTCTCGGTGCATCTCGAAACGGGGCGTACACATCAGATTCGCGTCCACTTCGGCGCGATCAAGTATCCGATCGTGGGCGATCCGGTCTACGGGCCCTCGTCGAGTGATCGCCTCGGTCTCGAGCATCAGGCGCTGCATGCCCATCGGCTTGCTTTCGTGCATCCGGTGACGGGTGAGCGGCTGGAGTTCACGTCGCCTGTGCCGGCTGACTTCGAGCGCGCGCTCACCTCGCTGCGTCCGGAGTAGCGCGGCTTCGACCCGAGCGTTGGTACGTTTCCAGCTGTCCAACGCACGACATTCCGTCGTACGAACCACTCCCCTGCTGGGGCGTGTCTCGCTGAGAGGTGCCGACCCTGTCGGTCTCAGCAGATGCCAGCAGGTGCTCGACCACTAGAACCCAATTTGAAGGAGCCGTTATGGCTGCAGTCAGCATGCGAGAACTGTTGGAGGCCGGAGTTCACTTCGGTCATCAGACCCGACGCTGGAATCCGAAGATGCGCCGGTTTATTTTCGGCGAGCGTGGCGGCATCTACGTGATCGATTTGCAGAAGACGATCGTGCTGGCTCAAGAGGCGCATGAGATGGTTCGCGACATCGCCGCCCAGGGTGGCAGTGTGCTGTTCGTCGGTACGAAGAAGCAGGCCCATGATGCCATTGCGACGCAGGCTGATCGCTGCGGTATGCCGTACGTCAACCATCGTTGGCTCGGTGGTCTCCTGACCAACTTCCGCACCATTACCGACCGCATTCAGCGTCTCCACGAGCTGCGCCGCCTCAACGAGGAAGGCCAGTTGGAGCTGCTGCCCGCCAAGGAGCGCCTAGTGCGCTTGCACGAGCTCGAGAAGCTCGAGAAGAACCTCAGTGGCGTCGCCATGATGAGCAAGGTTCCGAGCGCGATCTTCGTGATCGACCTCACCGCCGAGCAGCTGGCCGTGCACGAGGCCAAGCGCCTCGGTATTCCGCTGATCGGTCTCGTCGATACGAACTGCGATCCCGACCAGGTCGATCTCGCGATTCCTGGCAACGACGATGCAATCCGCTCGAACGATCTGATCGCGCGCATCATTGCTGACGGTGTGATCGAGGGTCAGAAGCACCTGCCGTCCGCCGTTGAGGGTCTCTCGTCCGATGAGGCCGCTGCGGTTGATGAGGCTGTCGCCGAGATCCTCGAGCAGGCTGAGGTCTCCGAGCTCGTTGCCGAGGTTGCTGTTGCTGAGGCGATCGTCGCCGAGGCTGAAGCCGAGGCCGTGATCGCCGATCCGACCGCCACGCCAGAGCAGGTTGTCGAGGCTGTTGCCGAGGCCGTCATCGCTGAGGAGATCGCCGAAGAGGCCGTCGCCGAGGCAATTGTCGACATCGCCGTCGCTGAGGTGGTCGTCGAGGCGATCGTCGAGGCTGAGGTCGAGGCCGCTGCCGAGATCGCTGCAGAAGAGAACCCCTCCGCCTAAGCGCGGAGCCGACACGAGACGTATGCGGCCGTAGGCCGAGAAGGACCGAGATTCATGAGTGATTACAAGCCAAGTGCCGCCGAAGTTAAGGTCCTCCGCGACCAGACGGGTGCCGGCATGCTCGATGTGCGCGACGCCCTTGCCGAAGCTGCTGGCGACCTCGATGCTGCGAAGAAGATCTTGCGCGAGCGCGGCCAGGCCAAGGCGGCAAAGCGTGGTGGTCGCATGACGACCGACGGCAAGGTTGCCTCGTACATCCATGGTGGTGGCACGAAGGGTGTGCTGGTCGAGATTGGCTGCGAGACTGACTTCGTTGCGAACACTGACAAGTTCCAAGAGTTCGCGAAGGACATCTGCCTGCAGATCGTCTCGAGTGACGGCACGCTCTATGTGTCTGTCGACGAGGTCCCAGAAGAGGTTAAGGCCGCCGAGATCGAGGTCTATCGTTCGCAGGCCGCCGACAAGCCGCCCGAGGTGCAGGACAAGATTGCGGAAGGCAAGCTGCGCAAGTGGTACGAAGAGGTTGTGCTTCTCAATCAGCCGTATTTCCGTGATGAGGATCTCTCCGTTGAGCAGGTGCGTGCGGCGTTGTCGTCCGAGATGGGTGAGAACATCGAGATCAAGCGTTTCGCCAGCTACACCCTCGGTCAGGAGTAAGTCATGTCCACAGCCCCCTTTAGTCGCGTTCTCCTGAAGCTCTCTGGAGAGTCGTTGATGGGGGACTCGGGCTATGGCGTGGACCCTGCTCGTACTGCTGAGATTGCGTTTGCCATCCAGCAGGTCCGCGAGCTAGGCGTGGAGGTTGCGATCGTCGTTGGTGGCGGCAATATCTTCCGGGGCATGGCTGAGTCGGCCAAGGGGATGGATCGTGCCAGCGCGGACTATGCGGGCATGCTCGCGACAGTGCTCAACGCAATCGCGGTGCAGGATGCGTGCGAGCGCATTGGCGTCTTTACTCGAATCCTCAGCGCACTCAACATTCAAGAGGTCGCGGAGCCGTACATTCGGCGTCGCGCGATTCGCCACCTCGAGAAGGGCCGCGTAATCATCTTCGCTGGTGGTACGGGCAACCCGTACTTCACGACCGACACGGCTGCGGCGCTGCGGGCATGCGAGATCGGCGCGCAGACGATTCTGATGGGCAAGAACGGTGTCGAGGGCGTGTTGGATGCAGACCCGCGGGTCAACCCCGATGCCCGGCTGATCACCGAGCTAACGCACCTCGCGGCGATCGAGCGCGGCCTCAAGGTGATGGACACGACGGCGCTGTCCTTGTGCATGGAGAACGACATGCCGATCCGCGTCTTCAACGTCAACGACGCCGAGAACATCGTTCGCGTTGTACGGGGCGAGACGATTGGCACGCTCGTGGCGAGCGTCGCACGCGTCGCGCCAGTTGCGCCCAAGGAACCGCGGGCGTAGCGTTCGAGAGATGGCACGAGGCGACAAGAAAGAAGAGCGGGAGCAGGCAGAGCGCGAAACGCGCCGCCGACTCGCACAGGCGCAGATTCGCCAGTTTCCGGATCCTGTGTTACGGAGCGAGACACGTCCGATTTTGGAGTTTGACGAGGAGTTGAAGGCGCTTGCGCTGCGCATGCTCGAGCTTGCGGACGATGCCGTTGGGGCCGGACTCGCGGCTCCGCAGATTGGTCTGCTGCGGAAGTTTGTCGTGATTAGCCTGCGCGACGATGAGCCGTGGTTGGTGATGGCGAATCCTGAGATTCTGCAGGCGAGCGAGGAGACCGAGGTCGGCGGCGAAGGCTGTCTGTCGCTCGACATCCTCCTGCGCAGTGGACACTCGGTGCCAGTCGAACGGAACGTCGAGATCACGGTGCGCTGGCAGGATCTTGAGGGTGAGACGCAGGAAGCGGTCTTTCGCGATATGGATGCACGCATCGTGCAGCACGAGCTCGATCATCTCAATGGCATCTTGACGGTCGATCGCGCCACACCTGAGGAGCGGCGCTCTGCGCTTCGCATCCTGCGGGAGCGGATCACCTGAGCGCCCGCGCACCGTTCGCGGGTACGTCCGCGTTCGGCGTGGAGGTCTTGCGCGGCCTGCTAGTGGCGGGTGTCGAGGTACCCCTCGTGCTCAGTCAGCCCGACCGTCCGGCTGGCCGCAAGCGTGTCCTGACACCGCCGCCGGTCGCGGCCTTTGCGCGCGAACACGAGCTGCCGTTGCTGCAGCCAGAACGGGCAGGCGAGGCGCTCTCGGCCCTCCAGGCACTCGAGCCAGCCGCCGTTGCGATTTGCGCCTATGGGCAGCTGCTGCCAGGCGAATTGCTCGCGCTGTGTCCGTGGCTCAACCTGCATCCGTCGCTCTTGCCACGTTGGCGTGGGGCGGCTCCGATCGAGCGGATGCTGATGGCGGGCGATGCGCAGACAGGCGTGGCGATCATGCAGACCGTTGCCGAACTCGATGTCGGGCCGCTGATCTCGTGCGATCAGATCGCAGTCGACCACGCGGCTGATACGGCAGAGATTGAGCAGGAGGCCTTGCGGCTCGGTGTACCCGCGCTCGTCAGGGCAATCGAAGCTGCTGCCGCTGGCACGCTCGCTGCCGAGGCGCAGGCCACGGACGGCACCACCTATGCGGCCAAGTTGGAGCGCGCCGATCGTCTGATCGATCCGACGCTGCACACCGTTGCGGACACGCTCAATCGCATTCGCGCTCTACGCCCGCAGATCGGCGCGCTGCTGATGCTCGATGGCGAGACCTTCACGATTTGGCGTGCCACTGCGGCGACGGTCAACCTTGCTCCGGGTGGATGCGCCATTGCTGGTGACGAACTGCAGGTGGGCTGTGCAGATGGTGCGATTGCGATCAGCGAACTGCAGACCGCCGGCAAACGATCGCTGGCGACGGCCGAGTGGCTGCGGGGTCGACGCGACCTGCCAACGAGTGCTTCGTGTCCCGCCTAAAGCGGCCCGTCAACGCGCGCGGCGTCGCGCTCGAGGTGCTGTTGCGGACCGAGCAGGGGGGAGCGTGGGCCGATCGCGCACTCACCGCTGAGGCCAGCAAGGCCAACCTCGATCGCCGCGATCGTGCCTTCGCTGCGCAGCTCGCAGCCGGGACGATCAAGGCGCAGCGCGTGCTCGACGCGATGGTGTTGGCGCTCGGCAAGCGCGATCCGGACGAGCTCGATGCCGAGACGCGCAGCATCGTGCGGCTCGGTGCCTATCAGCTGGTCATGCTCGATCGCGTGCCGCCACACGCTGCCGTCTCGACCAGCGTCGACCTTGCCAATGCTCGGCGAGGCAAGGGTGGTGGTGGGCTCGTCAATGCACTCTTGCGACGCGTCTCCGAGGGCGGTCGCGAGTGGCTCGACGCGCTGCCCGACGCGACGATTACGGATGCAGCACTACGGCGTTCGTATCCCGATTGGATCGCGGAGACGTGGGAGCAGGCCTTTGGCGGCGAGGTCGCGCGGGCACTAATGAATGCTGGCAACGAGACGCCAGAGGTCGCCTTTCGCATCTCGACGCTGCGTGAGGGAGCAGAAGATCGGATCTACGCCGACTTCGATCGGCTGGATATCACGCTCGGCATGGACGAGTGCGCACCGGATGCGCGCGTGGTGGAGGGGGCTGTCGACCTCGCGTCGCTCGAGTCGTTCCAGACTGGCGATCTCGTGCCGATGAGTCGTAGCGCTCAGCGCATCGCACCCTTGCTCGCGCCCGAGCCGGGTATGCGCGTGCTCGATGCCTGCGCGGCTCCGGGTGGTAAGTCGGGGCACATTGCCGCTCTGCTTGGTGGCGGTGAGGGACTCACGTGCGTGGAGCGCGACGAGTCGAGAGCGCGCCAACTCGTCGAGACGCTGCATCGTCAGGGCGTCGATGGTCATCGCGTGATGCCCATCGACATTTTCAGCCTGCCCGCCGAGGAGCAGGGCTTCGATCGCATCCTCGTCGACGCCCCGTGTTCGGGCTTCGGCACGATCGGCTCGCGGCCAGACCTACGGTGGCGTCGCACCTCGGAAGACGTTGCGCGCCTCGCCGCTATGCAGCGAGGCATGGTCGACTTTCTCGTACCGCGGCTGGCGCCCGGGGGTGTGCTTGTGTTTTCCGTCTGCACGCTTGGCACGGTCGAGTCCGATTCGGCCGATGGCTATCCGATCGACGAGGTGCTCACCCTGCGGCCCGACGAAGGTGCAGGCGAAGGATTCGTCGCGACGCGCCTCGCCGCCACGTCCTAATGGTTGTCCTGCCATGATCCGCGTATGAGCCGAAGCGATGCGTGGGTCACAGAGGTGCAGGTCTGCCCGTCGATCTTGGCGGCCGATTTTGGCGCGTTTCGCGCACAGGTCCGCGACCTGATGGACGCGGGTGCACGCACGTTCCACGTTGACGTGATGGACGGACACTTCGTTCCGGTCATCACCTTTGGTCACGAGGTTGTCTCGGCGCTCGCCGACGACGTCCACGACCGTGGTGGTTCGCTGGCCGTGCACATGATGGTCGAGCAGCCCGAGCGCTTCGCGGCCGAGTACGCCAAGGCTGGTGCCGACTCGTTCACGATCCACGTCGAGGCCACGCGGGATATCCACCTTGCGCTCCAGGTCGTGGAAGAGACGGGGATGATCCCGGGCGTCACGCTCAATCCCGCGACGCCGGTCAGCGCTGTCGCCGAGGCGGCTCGCTACGCACGCAATCTGCTCTGCATGAGCGTCAGTCCCGGCTGGGGTGGTCAGAAGTTCATCAAGGCCACGACGGATCGGCTGCCCGAACTGCGCAAGTTGGCGCGCCCCGATGCGGGCGTCGAGGCCGACGGCGGCATCGCCGCGGAAACGATCGTCGAGGTCTACAAGGCCGGCGCAAATCGCCTGACGGCCGGCTCGGCGATCTACAAGCAGCCCGATCCGGGCCAGGCCTATCTCGACCTCGTCGAGCAGGTTCGCGCTGCGGGCGCGACGATCGCCTAGATCTCCACACGCGTTGACTGTCCGAAGAGGACATGAGAAACCCCGGTTTGTGATGTCCTTGTCGCGTACGCTTCCGGCATGATCGACGACGCCGACCGCCTGCTGCTCGCCCGTGCGCTGGAGTTGGCCGAGCGCGGTGCCCGCACAGCCGCGCCGAATCCGCTTGTAGGGTGCGTGATTGCGCGGCATGGCGCGATGGTCGCGGAGGGCTGGCATGTTCGACCGGGTGAGCCTCATGCCGAAGCGATGGCGCTTGATGTCGCGCAGGAGGGTGCGCGTGATGCGACGGTCTACGTGACGCTCGAGCCCTGCGCGCACCACGGCCGCACGCCACCGTGTTCCGATGCGCTGATCGCTGCAGGGGTGGGACGCGTCGTGGTCTTGTCGAATGATCCAGCGCCACACGCTTCCGGAAGGGGTTTGCTGCAGCTCGTCGATGCCGGTATTCCCGTTGACGTGGTGGACGATGATGATCCGCTCGCAATTGCGGCGCGACGACAAAACGCTGGCTTTCGTTCGGCGATGACGCTCGGTCGCCCACATGTCACGTACAAAGCGGCACAGACGCTGGATGGGCGTACGGCGACGCGTACCGGCGACAGTCGCTGGATCTCGGGGGTTGAGGCTCGAGCGCGCGTTCACGAGCTACGCGCGCGTGCGGGAGCCGTCCTGGTTGGCTCGGGAACGGCGCTCACAGATGACCCCGAGCTGACCGCTCGCGATTGTGATCCTCCTGTCGAGCAGCAGCCACTCCGCGTCGTGTGGGATCGATCTGCTCGACTAGGTGCCGCCTCTCGGCTCGCCCAGACCGTGTCGCGTGGGAAGGTGCTGCTGCTCTGTGCGCCTGGTGCCGATGCGTCACGACGTGCAGCGGTCGCCGAGACGGGTATCGAGGTTGTCGAGGTGGCAGATCTCGCGGCGGGACTCGAGGTTCTCCACGCCCGGAATATTCAATCGGTGCTCTGCGAGGGTGGTGCTGGGCTGGCTGGCGCGCTGCACGGCGTGGGACTGCTCGATCGCATGATCGTGGTCGTTGCGCCCAAATTGCTGGGCGATCCGCTCGCACCTGGTCTGCTGGGCGAAACGGGCACGTCCGCCGCGCAGATGGCTGATGCGATGAGTATGGCGGCGTGGTCGAGCGAGGCAATCGGCGACGATCTATGGATTGACGCGTGGCTACGAGAGCCCCGCTGACGAATCGGAGTTGCACGTGTTTACAGGCATCGTCCAAGAAGTTGGAGCAGTTGAGGAGGTTGTTCCCGCCGAAAACGGCGCGCGCATCATCATCCGCATGCCCGCATTGGCGCCCGAGGTGGGCATGGGCGACTCGGTCAGTGTCAATGGCACCTGCCTGACGGCGGTCGAGCTTGGCGCCGAGCGAATCGCGTTCGAGGCAATGGGGGAGACGCTTGCGCGCACCACTACGGGTGGACTCGCGAGCGGCACTCCCGTCAACCTTGAGCCCGCGTTGCGCCCGACCGATCGCATGGGTGGGCACGTGGTTCAGGGCCACGTCGACGCGGTTGGCACCGTCACCGGAATTCGCGCAGACGGCATCGCCAAGGTGATCACGATCATTGCGCCGCCTGCGATCACGCGCTACGTCGTCGAGAAGGGATCAATCGCCGTCAACGGTGTCTCCCTGACGGTCTCGCAGGTCGTGACCGACGGTTTTGAGATCTGGCTGATCCCGCACACGTGTGACGTCACCACCTTTGGCTCAATGGTGATTGGCGATAGCGTCAATCTTGAGGCGGACATTTATGCGAAGTACATAGAGAAGTTCGCAGCCGACCGTGAGCACACGGCGGGAACCTAACGTCACTTCGCTACCATGACCAAAACCCGTCAGTTGGGAATTTGATGCATACCCCGGAAGCTCCGTTCAGCCCAGTTGAGGCCGCCATTGAGGATGTTCGTCGTGGCAAGATGGTCATCATCATTGATGCCCCCGATCGCGAGAATGAGGGCGACCTCTGCATGGCGGCCGAGTTCGTCACTGCCGACGACATCAACTTTATGGCGACGCATGCGCGTGGTCTTGTCTGCCTGACATTGACAGCCGAGCGCTGCGATGAGCTTGGCTTGCAGCCAATGGTTGCGCACAATGTGACGACCTACGAGACGGCCTTCACCGTCACGATCGAGGCGCGCGAGGGCATTACAACCGGTATTTCCGCAGCCGATCGTGCTCACACCTGTCGGGTCGCCGTTGATCCGTCGAAGGGTGCTGGCGACATTCAGATGCCGGGTCACATCTTCCCGTTGCGCGCCCGCGCAGGTGGCGTGCTTGAGCGCACGGGCCAGACCGAGGCCTCCGTCGATATCGCGAAGCTCGCTGGCTGCACTCCCGCTGGTGTGATCTGCGAGGTCATGAACGCCGACGGCACGATGGCTCGTGTACCCGATCTCGCCAAGTTTAGTGCCGAGCACGACATCAAGATCGTCACCGTTGCCGACATGATCGAGTATCGCCGTCGCACGGAGCAGCTGATCGAGCGCGTCGCAGAGGTGAGCCTGCCTACGCCATACGGTGAGTTCCACGCGATCGGCTACCGCGAGACGTTGGCCGACAAGCAGCACATGGCGCTGATCTACGGCGACGTCGCGGGCAAGGAAGACGTGCTCGTGCGCGTGCACTCTGAGTGCCTGACGGGCGACGTGTTCGGCTCCCTGCGCTGCGATTGCGGCGAGCAGTTGCACATGGCAATGCAGCAGGTTGTTCAGGCTGGCAGCGGCGTTGTGCTCTACATGGCGCAGGAGGGTCGCGGGATCGGGCTCCTCAATAAGCTGCGCGCCTACGAGCTGCAGGAGAGGGGTCGCGACACTGTCGAGGCCAACCTCGAGCTCGGCTTTATGGACGATCAGCGCGAGTACGGCATTGGCGCGCAGATCCTCGCCGATCTTGGTCTCACGACGATCAAGATCATGACGAACAATCCCCGCAAGATCATTGGGCTCGAAGGCTATGGCCTGACCGTTACCGAGCAGGTACCGATTGAAGTCGAGCCAGGCGAGCACAACGTGCTCTACCTCAAGGCTAAGCGCGACAAGATGGGCCACTCTCTGCACCACCAACACATCAAGGCAGCCGACGCGCTGCCGGGTGATCCGCCACGCATGACGGATCCGGCTGCAGGAGAGACGGCGGGCGCCCAGCAGTGACGGCGCCCGACGCTGCTGGCTCGATCTCTGCGCCCGCTGGTGTGACGCGCTTAGAGCCCGTCGCGCTCGATCCCGCTACGAGGGTCGCCATCGTGGCGGCTGAGTATCACACGGACATCGTCCAGCCCTTGGTCGATGGTGCCGTCGCCGAATGTCGCGAGCGCGGTTTGACCGACATCGTGGTGGTGCCTGTGCCGGGCGCGTTCGAGGTTGGCTTAGCCGCGCTGTACTGCGCTGAGTCGGGATTTGATGCTGTCGTGGTTCTCGCCTGCGTCATTCGCGGCGACACTCCGCATTTCGAGTACGTCTCGGGCGAGGCCGCCCGTGGTGTCTCCGACGCCGGGATGGCGACTGGCGTCCCCATGGGCTTCGGAGTCCTCACCGTCGAGACGCACCAACAGGCCGTCGATCGGATCGGTGGCAGCGAAGGCCACAAGGGTCGCGAGGCAGCTGCTGCCGCCCTCGGCCTGCTGGCGGCAGTCCGCGCGCTCTAGTCGCGCGTTCTCTTCGCGTCTTCGAGTGGCGGCAATCCAAGCCCTTTGCTCTAAACGCCATCAAGTCCCATCGGCGATCCTAGGAGGACATGACAACCGCGCGGATGTGGTGTCCTCCCCCGATCGTCGGTGCTGACTTGATTTGGCTGCCATGAGGGGAGGACACCACATCCGCG
>CAMAWJ010000022.1 GCA_945861955.1 Bifidobacterium breve | reverse complement strand
CCGAGGATACCCGGGAGGTAGGCATCGCCACCCGTGGTCGCAACGGTGCCAGACAGATACAGCAGATCGCCGTGCGCGACGTGCGAGACGAACTTCGCACCCGATGGCTCGGGCAGGCCGTACATCGTCTCGAGATCGACGCCGAGGAGCCCTAGCTCCACTGCGTTCTGTTGTGCACTCATCGACGCCCCCTGTTCGCTGCTGGAGATGATCGCAGGTCCACACCGCTAGGTAGGCTCCCGCAATGAACCTCTTGCCGCTTGACCCCGACCAACTGCTCTCGACGACGCGTGCTGTACGCAAGCGTCTCGACTTTGATCGCCCTGTCGAGCGCGAGGTGATCGAGGAGTGCATGGCGATGGCACTACAAGCGCCAACGGCCTCGAACTCACAGCCGTGGCAGTTCGTCATCGTGACAGACGCCGACACAAAGCTCGCGATCGCCGAGCTCTACCGCAAGAGCTACGCCGCCTATGCGGGTCCCAAGCCAGACGCTGAGGCGCTGGCGACCCCGCAGGGCCGCATGCGCATGTCGTCGCAGTATCTCGCCGACCGTTTTCACGAAGTTCCGGCGTTTGTGATTCCCTGCGTGTTTGGTCGACTGGACGAATTGCCCGCCGATAGCCAATCGGCGATGTACGGCTCGATCGTGCAGGCCGGCTGGAGCTTCTGTCTCGCAGCGCGTGCCCGCAGCATGGGAACGTGTTGGACAACACTGCACCTGACCTACGAACGCGAGGTCGCGGAGATCCTCGGCATCCCCTTCGCGGAGGTGACACAGACGTCCCTGATCACACTTGGCTATACCCTCGGGACCGATTTCAAGGCTGCCGCGCGCGACGACTTGTCCGAGGTCGTGCGCTGGAACCACTGGTAGGCCCGACGCCGCGCGGGCGAGCGGAGCGGTCACAGGTCGACGGGGCGTCGCTCGGCGACCGACTGCTTGATCGCGAGCTCGAAGCGGATCGCGGCGAGGCCATCGTCGATTGTGACGTCCGGGCGCCGGCGATCACGCACGCACTCGACGAAGTGGCGGATCTCGCCAGCGAATCCGTGCAGGTGCCGCGGATCGAGCGCGTCGAGCGGCAGTTGATCACTGGGCTCCCAGATCTCCGGCGTGTCTGCTCCGTCGATCCACGCGGTGACACGCCGCCAACCGTCAACAAAAACGACGCTGCGGTGCCCTGTCAGAACCACGCGTTCGTTGAGTCGTTCGAGACAGTTCAGCTGTAACGTCCCGATCGCACCATTCTCGAAGCCAACGAGACATGCCCACGCCTCCTCCTGTGGCGGCTCTCTCCCCTCAACGAGCGCCGACATGTCGCGCCAGGCCGAGCCGACAACCGGGAGGTCGAGGGCACTGGGCGTCCACTCGCGCGTGTCTCCCGGCATCTGCGAGGCGCGCGCGGCCATCACCCACTTGACGTCACCGCCGAAGAACCGTGCGAGATCGAGGTGATGACAACCAAAGCCGTTGAGGAAGTCGTAGACGGACCGTGGTGGGTATTCGCCGAACGTCCAGCGCCCCTCATACGCGGTCAGAGGGCCAAACTCGGCACGCTGTGCAATTGCGAGTGCCCGCTGATATGGCTCGGAAAAACGCTTCATAAAGCCGACCATGACGTTGCGACCCGCCTTCGCGGCGGCCTCTTGCAACGCAATGCAATCCTCGACCGTTTGGGCTGGGGGCTTTTCGACGAAGACGTCGTGGCCCGCTTCGAGGCAGTCGATCGCAACGGCGGGCTGGATCCGCGGGTGCATCGCCACGATCACCCCATCAAGGTCTTCCTGCTCGAGCATCTGTCGGTGATCCGGATAGACGCGCGGAATGCCAAAATCGCGAGCACAGCGATTCGCGCGCTCCTCGTCGATGTCGCAACACGCGACCAGGTCGCCGATGGCGCCACCCTCGGCCAGGTCGCCAATCGCCGCGCCAAGGATCTCCGGCGGGTTATGCACCGCGAGCCGGAAGCACGGGTAGAGGTTCTGGACGGCATGACTGCCACAACCGATGATGCCGATGCGTGTCAGACCACTCACAGGCGCAAGCCTAGCCGTTTTGCCCGTGAACCTTTGAGACGCCACCGCGTCTGAACTTGAGGTGGTGATCGGCGACGCCATCCGCCTCGCTGGCTGATTGGCAAAACACCGAGCGTGCGATCGAGGCGCGCAAGCGCCAGCACCCCGCCGCCGCGGGGACGCAGGCACTGAGACACGAGCAGTGGTCTCGATCGCACCTCGCTAGTTGTGCATCGCTCGACCACCGTGGCGACGTCAAACGGCGCCACCAGCCGATCGAGGCGGCAGGTGTATGATCACCCGTATGCGTTCGGATGAGCCCCACGATCAGCCCCACGATGAGCACCATGATGAGCGAGACGCGTGGCCGACGCCGCGCACACTGATCGGCGCCGACTATCACTCACCTGAGGTCTTCGCGCGCGAGCGCGAGCGTATCTTCCACGCTAGCTGGTTCTGCGTGGGGCGTGAAGACGACATTGCCATCGGTGGGTTTGTCGTCGTCGATGTCGTCGGCGAGAGTGTGGTGCTCGTGCGTGACAGGGATGGCATGTTGCGTGCGTTTTTGAATGCCTGCCGCCATCGCGGGGCGCGCCTCTGTGACGGTGACGGCTCGGTCGGACGCAGGATTGTCTGCCCCTACCACGCCTGGTCGTATAACCTTGACGGCTCACTCGCGGGCACGCCAAACGTTGCGGATGACGAGTTGGTCGATCGCGCGAGCTTGGGCCTGATGAGCGTCGCGCTCGATAGTTGGGATGGATTCGTCTGGGTGACACTCGCCGACGATCCTCCGCCGCTGCGTGACCATCTCGCCCACCACGCGAGTGGCGACCCGTTCCAGTGGGAGCGTTACGGCGTCGGCGAACTCGTTCTCGGTGCGAAGCGCGTCTATGACGTCGCCGCCAACTGGAAGCTGATCATCGAGAACTACAATGAGTGCCTGCACTGCGTCAACGTGCACCCCGAGCTCGTGCAGATCGTTCCGCTCTACAAATCTGGCGACGTGATTGAGCCTACAGAACCCGACTGGAACGGCAATCGCCTGGCTCCTGGCCTGCACTCCTACACACTCACCGGCGAATCGGGGCTGCCGCTCTTGCCCGGGCTCGACGAAAACGACGCGACCGCGTTCTACGGCGGCACGTACCTGCCGAACCTAATCATCAATTACCACACCGACTGCGTCTCGACGTTTTTGATCAGCCCCCAGGCGCCAGACCGCAGCCAGGTGACATGCCACTATCTGTTCCGTCCGGAGACGGTCGCCGCAGCGGGCTTCGACCCCTCTCCTGTTGTCGACTTCCGCCACCTGCTGGCCGGACAGGACTGGGCGGTCGTCGAGCGCACGCAGCAGGGCATGACATCGCGCGCTTTTAGAGACGGCGGCGTGCTGCCCTACAACGATCGCTACGTCCACGCGTTTCACGAGCGGTATCGCGCGCTCCGCGACGGCTGATCGTTCGCCGACACGTCACGCCGACGAGCCACGCTGACGAAACAGGGCCGGTAGGACTTGAACCTACAACCCCTGGTTTTGGAGACCAGTGCTCTACCAATTGAGCTACGACCCTACGTGCACACACGATACCCGAACCTGAGCAAACGACGCAGCGGGTCGGGAACCAGTCGTTGATCAGGCGTTCGGGCCGAGCAGGAGTGCGCGAAGCGCAGCGATATCTGGCAGGCGCCCAGGTGGCTCGTTCATAAAGACAGCCCGCATCCAGACCGCATCAGCCAGCACATCCATCAAGGCCCCAAAGTTATCCGTCTGGGGGGCGCCCTTGCGTGCTGCAACCAGCACGCCGTTCTCGGCCTCAAACTGCGACGTGCCGAGGCCGCGATCGACGAAGGCAACCTGGATCACCGGCGTGAAGCGCTCTCGCACCGCGATCTGATCCGCATCGTCAGAGACCAGTAGCTGAAAGGAAGAGTTGAACTCCTGGCTCTCCAGCGGAACTGGCTGCAAGGAGGTGACCATGCCCGTCAGCTTCGACCAGATACCGTCCGTCTTACCCTTTTGGATCCGCATTGACCCAATACCTTCAAGCGTCGCGCCGATCACAGCGACCGTAAAGGGATGTTGCTGCCATGACTCCGTCGTGTTGCCATTGCCGTCCGATGACGTCTCGCGTGTCTCGAAGATGTACGCGCCAGCGCAGAAAAGCACCTGCTCTCCAAGCGTGCCCTGTACGCCCCAACCTGTCTTGCGTCGATCACCGCTCCGCAGCAGCGGAGTCGTCGCAGGGAGCGCGATCTGGTCTACCGTCTGCCACCCTCTCGACTCGGCGTAGCCACCGATTACCTTTAGCCGCGAGGCGTTGCGAAGTGAACGGATGTGCCACCAGCGAGCAATCATGCGCGCCAAGAACACC
This sequence comes from Bifidobacterium breve, assembly GCA_945861955.1. Classification (GTDB taxonomy): domain Bacteria; phylum Actinomycetota; class Thermoleophilia; order Gaiellales; family F1-60-MAGs149; genus F1-60-MAGs149. The sequence goes on along the minus strand of CAMAWJ010000022.1, from coordinate 13,607 downwards.
GACGCGACGACCAGAATCACGAGCCCGATCAGCCCGAGACCACCAATGATCGCAACGAGGATCAATCCAATCACGATTGCCAGCAAGACGAAGCCCATCAGCGTCACCCACCGCTTGCCACCCGATGGCCGCGGCTGCTCAAGCAACATGGCATCGAACTGTGCTCGACTCCCAGCCGCCATCGTGGTGTTGATGGAGAGTCGATCCTGTTCCGTGAAGAGGTCATGCATGCACTGCAGCATAGATCCGAGCGTGCCCGTGGGAAAGGTGAAATTATTCGTGCAAACGGCGCGACAACGTGAGATGATGGCGCAATGAAAACTGGATTCCTCTGGCATGAGCGTTATGCGTGGCACAACACCGGTCGCGGCTCGGGGCCGTACCATGCGGACGCTTCCGCCTGGAACGAACCCGACGTACGCCACAGCGAAAACGCGGACGGCAAACGCCGCTTTCGCAACCTGCTCGACGTCACGGGTCTACTCGACCAACTGGTCGTCCTGACGCCCCGCCCTGCCACCGTCGAAGAGGTGTGCCGCTTCCACACCCCTGATTACGTCGAGCGCATCGCCGCGATGTCAGCAATGCACGGCGGCGACGCAGACATGAACGTCGGCGAGGGCGTGCCCTTCGGCAAGGGCTCCTACGAGGTTGCCCTGCTCGCCGCGGGCGGCACGATCACAATCTGCGACGCCATCATGGACGGCACGGTCGCCAACGGCTACGCGCTGACGCGCCCACCAGGCCACCATGCTCTGGCCGACTCTGGGATGGGCTTCTGCATCTTCGGCAACGCGGCGATCGCAGCGCACCACCTGCTGGCAGCGCGCGGGCTCAGTCGCGTCGCGATCGTCGACTGGGACGTGCACCACGGCAACGGAACGCAAGCCGCCTTCTACGACGATCCGCGCGTCCTCACAATCTCGCTGCACCAGGACAACAACTTCCCGGTCGACTCGGGTCTGCTGACGGAGACCGGTACAGGCGACGGCGTCGGCACGAGCCTCAACGTACCCCTGCCACCGGGATCGGGCAACGGAGCCTATGAGGACGCCTTCCGGCGCGTCGTGGTGCCAGCACTCGAGCGTTTCCAGCCCGAGTTCATCATTATCGCATCCGGCTTCGACGCCTCCGCCATGGACCCGCTCGGCCGGCAGATGGTGTCACCGCGGGGCTACGGCCGCCTGACGCGGCAAATGCTCGACGCAGCCGGATCGATCTGCGACGGTCGCCTCGCTCTCACCCACGAAGGCGGCTACTCCGAGGTGCTGGTGCCGTTCTGCGGCCTCGCGGTAATGGAGGAACTCAGCGGCATCGAGACGGAGGCGCGCGGATCGATGTTCTACGAGACGGGTGACGCCATGGGCTATCAAGATCTACAGCCCCATCAGGCGACGGTAATCGACGCGGCTGCTGCCTTGATCGCGGGGATCCCCACGCCGTAGTTGTTCTCTCTCGAGCTCACGGCTTTGAACCTCAAGTTCACCCTCTACCACTCGTAGCGGCCTAGAACGACGAAGGGCCCCTGGTTGCCTCTCCCGACGGAGAGGCAACCAGGGGCCCTTTTTTCGTTCTCCGACTTAGACCGCGGCGTCGTACTTTGCGCCGACTGCGTCCCAGTTGATGACGTTCCAGATTGCCTCGAGGTAGCCCGGGCGCTTGTTCTGGTAGTTGAGGTAGTACGCGTGCTCCCAGACGTCGATGCCGAGGATCGGTGTCTTGCCTTCGGAGATCGGCGAATCCTGATTGGCGGTCGACATCACGGCCAGCTTGCCACCGTCGACGACGAGCCACGACCAGCCCGAACCGAAGCGCTTGATGCCGGCGTCGGTCATCGCAGCCTTGAGTGCATCGAGGCCACCACAGTCAGCATCAATCGCTGCTGCGAGGGCACCGGACGGCGCGCCACCATTGGCACCGAGGATCTCCCAGAAGAGGGTGTGGTTGGCATGGCCACCGGCGTTGTTGCGCACCGGGCCCTGCTTATCGGCGGGCAACGACGACAGTTGCGTCAAGAGCTCCTCGACCGGGGTGTTCTCCCAATCGGTGCCAGCAAGCGCTGCGTTGGCGTTGTCGATGTAGGCCTTGTGATGGCGATCGTGATGGATCTCCATCGTGAGGGCATCGATGTGGGGTTCGAGTGCGTCGAACGAGTAATCGAGAGCGGGAAGTTCAAAAGCCATGGGTTCTCCTCGGGAGGGATGGGCGACGTGGGTTCTGCTGACTGCAGTGTTGTCGATTTTGACGGCTCGTGCAGCCTTTCGCGAAACTACCGCGTCGGGACGAGCCGCCCATCGGTCTCGCGCACGATGATTCCCGCCAATTCGAGCTGTACGATCAGCGCCGCAGCATCCGCTGGCGTCAACCCACAGCGAGCCGCCAGCACATCCGCCGAGACCGGTTCTCGACGCAGTGCAGCGAGCACCTTCGAAGCAGGGCCGGTGATCGGCGGATCGTCCTGACGCGCCGCTCCAGGGTCAATACCGAGCGCGATCAGAGCATCGGCGGTCTCCGTCAAGGCCAAGGCGCCATCCTTGAGCAACGCGTTGGTGCCGCCCGAACCGTTCGTCCACGGGGCTCCTGGTACGGCCAGGACATCACGACCGAGGTCGAGGGCAAGCCGCGCGGTGATCAACGCCCCACTCCGTGCGGCCGCCTCGATCACGATCGTGGCGTCAGCAAGTGCCGCAACGATGCGATTGCGTTCGGGAAATCGAAAGGGTGCCGGCGGCGTCCCAGACGAGTACTCGGAGAGCACAGCACCCTCCGTCGTGATCCGGCGCGCGAGCGGGATCGTGGCAGACGGATAGTCGCGATCGATGCCGCAGCCCAGCACCGCCACGGTGCGTCCACCCCGCTCCAGTGCTCCCTCGTGCGCTCCCGCGTCGATGCCCCGCGCCAGCCCGGAGATCACTCCCACTCCGCTCGCAGCCAACTCGCCCGCCAGTCGGCGCGCAAACGCTACGCCCGCGACACTCGCGTTTCTCGACCCCACGATCGCCACGAGCGGTGGTGCAAGCAAGATCGCTAACTGATCCGCTCCGACGGGTGAACGCACGAACAGGCGGTCAGGTGGATTGGCAAGGTCACACAGGCGTTCCGGATAATCGCCCGAGCCAAAGCTGATCACCGTCATGACAGTGCGCCCAGTCGTAACGAGATCGCCTCGGCGACGCTGTCGACACCGACCTCGACCTCGCCGGCCAAATCGGCAATCGTGCGGGCGACTCGCTGGATGCGATGCACCCCACGCGGCGACAGCAAGAGTCGGGTTGCCGCCTGATCGAGCAGCTGCTGGCCGTGCTCGTCCGGCCCAGCCAACTCGTCGAGTCGCCCGACAGGAATGCGCCCGTTGACACACCCGCGCGTCGCTTGCAAGGCGCGGGCTGCCAGCACGCGCTCGCGTACCTGCAGCGTCGTCTCGGGCTGGTCGCTGCGAAGTACCTCTCGTGCCGGACGGGCCAGATGCACCCCAACATCGATGCGGTCCAGCAGTGGTCCACTGGCCTTCCGCTGATACGCCTGAACGCGCTCGCGTGAACACGTACACGCTGCGGGCTCTGGACTCCCACACGGACAGGGATTCATCGCCGCGATCAAGGCGAAGCGGGCTGGCAGCAGCAGCGAACCCGACGCGCGGGAGATCCTCACGGAGCCATCTTCGAGCGGCACGCGCAACGCCTCAAGCGCATCGCGCCGAAACTCGGGCAACTCGTCGAGAAACAGCACACCACCCGTCGCGAGCGTCACTTCGCCCGGGCGGATCTTCGAGCCACCGCCAACGAGTGCTGCCATCGTCGCCGAATGATGCGGTGCGCGGAACGGCGGCGTGCGGAGCAACCCCGAGCCGTCCGGCAGCACACCGGCCGCCGAGTGAATGCGCGTCGCGAGTAGCGCCTGCTCGTCGTCGAGCGGCGGCAAGATCCCCGCCAGGCGTTTCGCAAGCATCGTCTTGCCGACACCTGGCGGACCAATCATCAATAGGTTGTGATCACCAGCCGCGCAGATCTCCAGGGCGCGTCGAGCCGACGGCTGACCCCGTACGTCGATCAAATCGGGCACGACCTCACTTGGACGCGGCTCGTGCGCCACTATCGGACGTGGCACATCCTCTCCATTGAGAATCCGCGCGGCTTCACGCAACGTGGCGCAGCCGATCGGACGACAACCCGGTACGAGCGACGCCTCGTGGGCACACTGCTCAGGGCATAGCAACGTCGGTCGCCCATCTCGTACCGCCGCCTCAGCGATCGAGAGGATCCCCGGCACCGGCCGCAGCCGACCATCGAAGGCCAGTTCGCCCACCGCAGCAACCTCACCAAGCGTGTCTTGATTGACCCAGCCAAACCCCGCCATCACTGCTAACGCAATTGGCAGATCGAAGCCGGCTCCCTCCTTGCGCACCTCCGCTGGTGCCAGGTTGGCGAGAATCACCGCCTTGTGGATCAGGAGGCCCGCCGCAGCCGCCGCCGAACGGATCCGCGCCCGCGCCTCTTGCAGCGCCTTGTCGGGCAGCCCCACGATTGTGAAGGCACCAGCGCCATCCCGTTCGGAGACGTAGGTTTCGACGTCGATCGGAATCGCATCGAGTCCAACAACGGCGTAGGCGCGTGCGTGAGTGAGCATGGCTCGAGCCTGTCAGGCTGAGACAGGCACGCGAGCCTCTAGTTAGAGCATCACTCGCTCGGACTCCGACAGGTGCGTGTCGCCGTCGATCGCACTACGCACGATCTGCACGCGCCACCCGTCAATTGCGACGAGATCGACACGCATTCCCGCGACCCACGAGTAGCGACCGCGGAGTTGCATACCCGCCCGCAGGAGTCGTCGTGCCTGGTCATAGCCAAGCGCCTGACGGGCACCGCCGCGTGCCGACGTTCGCCGCCGCTTGACCTCCACAAGCACCAACTGATTCCCCCGCCGACAGACCAGATCGACCTGAGTACCGCCGACCCTCACGTTGCGGCCGAGCACCCGATACCCGCAACAGAGGTAAAGCAGCGCAGCGACACGCTCACCATCGCGTCCCGCCTGAGCAGGAGACCTACGCAGCGACAGCGATTGGCGCAAACGAAGAACGATGTGCATGACAGGGCCCCAGTCGCATGATGGCCTCTCGATGCACCGCTGTCCCATATCCCGCGTGCGCCGCAAAGCCGTAGCCCGGCGACTCCACATCGAGACCCTCCATCACACGATCGCGCGTCGTCTTGGCAACAATCGAGGCAGCCGCAATCGCCGCGCTCGTCGCGTCACCCTTGACGAGTTGCTGATGGGCGCGTGCCTGCATTGGCAGCGCGAAGCCGTCGACCAGCAACGCGGCTCCCTCGGGCGCGGCCAACAGGTCGAGCGCGCGACTCAGCCCACCCAGGTTGGCGGCTTGGATACCATGATTGTCGATCTCCGTGCTGGAAACTGCGACGACGGCAATGCTCAACGCAACGGCGCCAATCACCAATACGAGTTCGTCACGCACGCTGGCGGAGAGCTTCTTCGAATCGTTCAGGCGCATCAGCAGGGCCTGCTCCTCCGCGCCAAGAGCGCCCGGTTCCAGCAGCACCGCAGCGGCCACGAGCGGCCCCGCCAAGGCACCACGCCCAGCCTCGTCGACTCCTGCCACGAAGCGCTGCCCCAACGCACGATCGTGCGCGAGGAGTGCTAGCCCGGGAGTCCGATTGCGTGCGGGAGAAGCCATGCCCCGAGACTAGCCGCTCCGTCGGCGCCCAAAACGCGCAGCTTGGCTCCCGTTACGCGCTAGAGGATGCCGATGCGCGACAACGGTGTCAGCACCGCCACCACCCGACCTATCAACGCCTGCTCAGGCACCGCGCCGTAGACCCGCGAATCGATCAGCGTGCCCGCGCGGTCGTCCGACATCACCCAGACCGTGTCGGGTGGAATTCGAATCGGCCCGAAATCAGGCGTCGGCGTGCGTAGATACATCAGCTCGGACGGGGTCGTACATTCATCCTCTGGCTGCAGTCCGACTGCCGCATCTGGCAGCTTCTTGCAGATATACAGGGCGCCATCGATCGCCCCGATCACCTCGCCCGCAGAGCCAATGATTCGACCGACACCAGCGATCCCACCCGACGAGCTGAGCGCCGCATCGACGCCTTCAAAACGATCAACCGCCACAACATCGCCCCGCCCGACGGGAGCAAGCCGCTTCGGGACGACCAGCACACGGTCGCCGGCCATGATGCGATCCCCCATCGCCGCGCGCGGCACATCCACACCATGCGGTGCCTCCCGCAAGACAATGCCCATCATCAAGGCGCTCAAGACAAACCCCGCGAGCAGCGCGACGACCGCATACCCCATCGGCCAAGACAGCCCATCGTCGGGCACCTTACGAATTGCGCGCCGACGACTCCACATCACGAGACAGACACCGAGCGGGCCAAAGATGATCGCGATGATCGCGGCGATCACACCCTGCGAACGTCGCAATCCTGCGTCCAGCACCACCACAGCGGCCCAGAGCCCCCAGACGAATGCGGCGACCCACACGAATGGTGGCCAGACGACCGCTGCCAGCAGAAACACGACGACGAGCAGCAGCCCCACCAAGGGACGTGGCCAACGCGCCCAACCGGCTAGCCAGAGCAGGCGCGGCGCACGCTTCAGCCGGTTGCGGCGCCGCTGTCGGGGCTCGCTCGCTGCCATCGGTTACCAGATTGAAATGCGGCTGGGCGGCCAGTACGACATAAACGCGAGACCAATCATCTGGTCACGCGTAATCGGTCCCCAGTTGCGGGAGTCGTCAGAGTCGGCACGGTTATCACCCATCATGAAGTAGCGATCCGCCGGAATCGTGGTCGGACCGAAGTCGTCCTGCGGGCTCGACACAAACGACTGAGCTGGGAATGCGCAGCCCGGGGTGCTCTTGACGGCCTGACCCTCCGTGGGGCCCTTGCCGGTGCAGATATAGAGCTGTCCACCAATCGCGCCAATCGTCTCGCCCGGCATGCCAATCAGCCGCTTGACGAACGTCTCATCAGAGGCCGTGTCCGTGTCATAGACATCCGCACCCACGCCATTCGGGTGGAAGACGATGATCTGTTCGCGGCTCGGGTCGGAGAAGCGGAAGGTGAAGCGAGCGGCGATGATGCGCTCACCGATCGCGATCGTCGGCTCCATCGAACCCGACGGCACACGGTACGGCTTGACGATGAAGGCTTGAACGAGATAGGCGATACCAATCGCCACGGCGACGGTGAGCACCAGGTCGACGACCGGGTGCTTACGGAAGTCATTCAGCGATGCCACGTGAACCTCATACTACGACGCGCGCACGCGGTCGTGGCACGTGCCTACTGGAGCTTCTCGCGGATGCGCGCCTGCTTGCCGACCTTGTCGCGCAGGTAGTACAACTTGGCGCGGCGAACCATGCCGATTGCGCCCACATCGATCTTGTCGATCTTGGGGGAATGCAGCGGGAACGTACGCTCGACGCCAACGCCAAACGACTGCTTGCGGACCGTGAACGTCTCGCGTGCGCCGTGGCCATGGCGCTTGATGCAGACGCCCTCAAAGACCTGGACGCGCTGGCGGTTGCCCTCGATCACGCGGAAATGGACCTTGACGGAGTCCCCGGCTTTGAACTGAGGGACATCCCGGCGCTGTGCTGCTTCGATCTCTTCGACAATGTTCATACCGGCGGGGATCCTAACCCAAAACCGGATCCGACCCCGCAGGTACCCCAGGGGTCAGACCCCAATAGGAAGCTGATCTGACCCCAAAAGGAAGCTGAATCAGCCAACCAAACAACCCAACGGTCCCTAACTTCCTCGACTTGTGGATCAGCTTCCTAATGGGGTCAGACCCTTTTAGGAAGTTAGAGGCCGGTCGATTGCTCGGTTACGTACGTGATGCAACTTCCTAAAAGGGTCTGACCCCATTAGGAAGCTGATCCACGCTCGGATTGCTCGCGACGCCAGGCCGCGATGCGGCCATGATCACCCGAACGGAGGATCTCCGGCACCTCCCAGCCTCGAAACTCGAGCGGCCGGGTGTAGTGCGGATACTCGGGCAGACCGTCCAGTGCGGGCGCAAACGACTCCTCTTCCGCCGACTCGTCGTGTCCCAGCGCGCCGGGCAGGTGTCGTGTCACGGCATCGACAACCACCATCGCCGCCACCTCCCCACCCGCCAGCACGTACGGGCCGAGCGAGAGCGTCTCCGTGGCTACGTGATCGAGCACGCGCTGATCGAAGCCCTCATAGCGCCCGCAGAGCAGCGTGATTGCACCCGCACCGGCAAGTTCGCGCGAGTACGCGTCGTCAAACCGACGCCCGCGTGCATCGAGCGCGATGATGCGACGCTGTTTGCGCACGTCATCGAGCGGCTGGCCGTAGACGCCCTCAACGGCCGCCACCGTCGTGTCCACTCGCACCACCATGCCGGCCCCGCCGCCATACGGCGTGTCGTCGACGGCGTGGTGCGGCAGGTCGCTGTAGGTACGCATGTCGTGGATGCCGAGCGCGAGCTCACCGTCCAACGCGTTCTTGATGTGCCGCTCGTCACCCAGCCAGTCGAACCAGGCGGGAAAGAGCGTCAGGATGTCGAGGGAGAGCATCCGCACATGATGACGGTTAGGCCAAGGTTGTGGCTCTACTCGACGGGCTCGATCTCGAAGCCCTCGATCAACACCAAGCGACGCCCCGTGATATCGACGGTCGGTACGACAGCCGCGACAAACGGCACGCGCGCCTCGCCGATCAGGAGCGTGTCGTGGGCGACGCCATCCTCGACCGCCGTGATCTCGCCCAGCGCTGTGCCGTCGGCGTACTCGATCGTGCAGCCGATTAGATCGAAGCGGAAGTAGGCATCGGTGTCTGGCTCGGGCAAGGCCGCGCGCGGCAGCTCGAGCGGTGCACCACGCAGCGCCTCACAGGCCGAGCGGTCGGCGGCATCCGCAAGGTTGATCAGCGGCGCCAACTCGTCGCCGCGACTTCGTGAGACCGTACGCTCGGTGCCGTTAACGAGCACCACGCTGTCCCGCGGAAAATCCCACCAACCACACGGGTCGGCAACGCGAAACGAGCCATCCAGGCCATGCGGCTTGCCGACCGTGCCGACACGCACGCGCTCCGGGCGCCACGGAAAGGCGTCGCTCATGCGGGTTGAGCAGCAGGCGACTCGTCTACCTCGACGAGTACACGACGGCCGCTCTTGACGGCACCCGCGCGCACGACCGAACGAATCGCTCGCACAACACGACCGCCACGGCCAATCACTTTGCCGCGATCCTCCGGCGCCACGACAATGCGCAGCACGATCGCCTCATCGGTCATCTCCACCGTCACCTTGACGGCGTCGGGCTGGTCGACCAAGCCAAGTACAAAGTACTCGCACAGCTCCCGAACGTCCTTCGGGGGCTCGACCCCCATCGGCTAAATGATGCCTTGCTTCTGCAGCAGGCGATAGACGGGCTGCGAAGGCTGAGCGCCCTTGCTGAGCCAATGCTTGGCGCGAGCCTCGTCGATTTCGATCAACGATGGCTCGAGCTGAGGGTTGTAACGCCCAATCGACTCGATCGCGCGGCCATCGCGCGGCGAGGCGTCGTCGGTGACGACAACGCGGTAGATGGGGTTTTTCTTGGACCCAAAGCGGGAGAGACGAATTTTGACCACGGCGGGATCCTACATCTTCCCTTGCATATTAGGCGGCAGCATCGGCATTTTTGGCTTCTTGCCACCTGCCATCTGCTTCATCATCTTCTTCATCTGCTCGTATTGCTTGAGCAATTCGTTGACCTGCTGGACCGTCACGCCCGAGCCGGCAGCGATGCGCGCGCGACGCGAACCATTGATGACCGAAGGGTTTTTACGCTCCTGCATCGTCATCGAGAGGATGATCGCCTCGACGCGATCGAGTTGTCCATCATCGACGTTGGCGTTCTTCAACTGCTTGCCGACACCCGGCAACATGCCGAGCACCGACGAGAGCGAGCCCATCTTGCGGATCGAGTTGAGCTGGTCGAGCATGTCGTCGAGGCCAAACTCGGCCTTGCGCATCTTGCGCTCGAGCTCCTCGGCCTTGTCCTTGTCGACGAACTCCTCGGCCTTCTCGATCAGGCTCAGAACGTCGCCCATGCCGAGGATGCGCGAGGCGAGGCGTTCCGGGTGGAACTCCTCGATCTGATCGATCTTCTCGCCCGTCGTGATGACCTTGATCGGCACGCCCGTGATGGCGCGCACCGAAAGCGCCGCGCCACCGCGCGCATCGCCGTCGAGCTTCGTCAGGATCAAACCGTCGAAGGCGATCGCGGCCTGGAAGTTTTGCGCCGTCACGACCGCGTCCTGGCCGGTCATGCTGTCGAGCACGAGCAGCGTGTCAGTCGGACGAACCGCGTCGCGGATCTTGACGAGCTCGCCCATCAATTCCTTGTCGACCGTCAGCCGACCAGCGGTATCGACGATGACAACATCGCGCCCCTGCTCCTTGGCCTGCTGAATGCCCCACTTTGCGATCTCGACCGGATCCATGTCGGTGCCACGCTCGTAGACGGGTACACCGGCCTCCGTGCCGACGGTGACGAGCTGCTGGATTGCGGCCGGGCGATAGACGTCGCAGGCCACCAACGCGGGCTTCTTGCCCTGCTTGGCAATCAGCTTGGCGAGCTTCGCGCAGGTCGTCGTCTTGCCGGAGCCCTGGAGGCCGCAGACGAGGATCACGGCTGGGTTGCCGGCGAGCGAGAGTTTCGATGAGCCCTCGCCCATCAGCTTCGTCAGTTCGTCGTGGACGATCTTGACGACCTCTTGGCCCGGGGTCAGGCTCTCCGAGACCTCAGAGCCAAGAGCGCGCTCCTTCACCGTCGCGACGAATTGCTTGACGACATCGAAGTTGACGTCGGCCTCGAGCAATGCGAGGCGGATCTCGCGGATCGCCGCGTTGACATCGTCCTCGCTCAAACGCCCGCGCGAACGCAGGTCGCCGAGAACGCCGCCGAGTCGGTCGGAGAGAGAGTCAAGCATTGGTCGGATGATACGGGGTTGATGGCCCATGTCCGCCGCATCAAATGAAACAATGGGTTTCAACGCATGGAAATCGAGCTCCAGTATCTCTACACCGGCGACGAACCTTTGATCGTGCCCGTGGAACTCGCTAACTTCGCCTTGGCCGGTTCGCAGATTTTTGACATCCGCGATTCGTTTTTCGATACCAGCAACCTCGATTTGCGGCGCGCCGGGTGTTCGTTGCGCGTGCGACGCCAGTCGAACCTACCGACGCCAATTCTGACGTGGAAAGGCCCCTCGACGCGACGGCCCGATCGTGCCCGCGAGCGCGAGGAGCTCGAGGCTCCCGTCGACCATATTCCCGCCGACGGCGCCGAAATGCTCGAAATGATCACCGTGGCGAACTTGTTCGGAAAGGTCACTGGCGTGCTGGGCGCCACTCCCACTCTCGCATTGATCGGCGAGCTCGAGAATCGACGCAGCACGCACGATTATGTCCAGGGCCTCCATCGCGTCGAGCTCTGCTGGGATCGCCTGCGCTTTCCGCTCGGCCCCACGCAGATTCGTCTCGAACTCGAAACGCAGAACGACGCAGCCGGTCGCTTTATCGGCGCCTTCGACGAAGAATTACGGGCGCTCCTCAACGGCGATCTGACCGACGCCGAATACGGCAAGGCGAAAGAGCTGTGCGTGCGGCTCTATCCCGAGCTGTTTGCACCTAAAGCCGCTTGACACCGACGCGCCTCGTAGCGACATTTTGGGCCCGGGCCCAGAATGTCGCCTAGCTCTTCTCCGCCGCTACTGCCTTGTACGCCGCCAAGGTCTTGTCGCGCTCGATTGTGTGCTCGACGATCGGCGCTGGACGATCCGAGGCCCAACGAGCCGCGTAGGCGCCCGTCGGATCGAAGCGCTCTTCCTGGAGCGTCGGATTGAAGATCCGAAAATACGGTGCCGCATCGAGGCCTGTGCCCGCCACCCACTGCCACGAGCCCGCGTTGGAGGCGAGATCGCCGTCGGTCAGGTGCGTGCGAAACCACTGTTCGCCACGGCGCCAGTCGATGTGGAGGTCCTTGACGAGGAAGCTCGCGGCAACCATTCGGGCGCGGTTGGCGACGTATCCTGTCTCGACCAACTGGCGCATCGCTGCGTCGACCATGCCGAAACCCGTCTCGCCTCGCGTCCAGGCGTCGAAGTGCGCGTCGGTCCCGACCCACTCGATCTGGTCGTAGCGAGGATCAATACAACGCTCTGCGAGGTCTGGATGGTGATGCAGAACGTACTTAAACCAGTCCCGCCAGAGGAGCTCGCTCGCGTACTTTGACGAACCAGCACGATCGGCGACGTGAAGCGCACGGCGCGGCGAGAGCATGCCCTGCCGCAGGTAGCCCGATAGCCGTGATGTGGCGTCGGGCTCTGCGACGAGATCGCGATCTTTGGCATAGCGAGCAAGAAAGCCCTCGTCACGCCACGTGCGCAGGCGCGCGAGAGCGTGCGTCTCGCCTCCCTGCACATCGGAGCGCAGTGTCACCGGATGAGCAACCAGCGTCTCGACGCTCGGGATCTCCGGTGCCGGCGTTGCCAACAGGCGCCCCTGAAGGTCGTAGTCGTGCGGCGGCGCGGGCAACTCGGCGAGTACGCGCCTCACACCACGGGCGTACGCCGAATAGGTGCGGCAGGGATTGCCATCCTTGGTCAACACCAGTTCGTGTGGGACGTTGACCTCGTCGTCCACCACCAGCAGCTCGACACCGATGCTGCGTAGGGCAGCCTCGGCGGCACGTTCGACCACATCGGCGGCCGGCTCTTCGTCGCGATTAGCGCAGACGCGTTCCACCCCGAGCTCCGTAGCGACAGCGACAAGCTGCTGAACAGTGTCGCCGCGGCGAACGATCAGCCCACCCCCACGCTCGGCAAGCCGCGACTGCAAATCCTCGAGGCCCTCGACGATGAAGCCCAGCTGGGCATGCCCCACCCCGCGGTGCTTCATGGCGGGGTCAAAGACGTAGACGAAGGCGAGTGGAGCGTCCGACTTCAGCGCAGCCACAATCGCGTGCGAGTCATCGAGCCGAAGATCGCGCCGGAGCCAAATCAGTATAGGAGGCGTCATGTTGTATAGATTCGCACGCCGCGCACCGTTGGCGCCCTCTGAGGTTGCGGCACCAATGTCCAGAAGGGGTCAGACCCGATCTGGACATTGGCTGACGGGATTGGCGAGACTCTACGAGAGACCGAGCAACGCACGCGCGAACGAGGCAGCGTCGAAGGCGCGGAGGTCGTCGAGCGACTCACCCACGCCAATCAATTTGATCGGCACTCCGAGCTCGTGCGCGATGGCAAGTGCGATGCCGCCCTTGGCCGTGCCGTCTAACTTCGTCAACACGATCCCAGTCAGAGGCGTCGCCTCGCTAAACTGGCGCGCCTGCACCAAGCCGTTTTGCCCCGTGGTCGCATCGAGCACCAAGAGCGTCTCGTGGGGCGCGCCCTCCATACGGCTGGCGATGACGCGCCGAATCTTCGCGAGCTCGTCCATCAACCCAATCTGCGTCTGCAGACGCCCGGCCGTGTCGACCAACACAACATCGCGACCACGCGCCACCGCCGCCTCCATGCCGTCGTAGGCCACCGCAGCCGGATCCTGCCCGT
>CAMAWJ010000021.1 GCA_945861955.1 Bifidobacterium breve | reverse complement strand
GGCGGAGAGGGAGGGATTCGAACCCTCGGTTGAGGAGTATCCCCAACAACGGTTTTCGAGACCGCCGCATTCAACCGCTCTGCCACCTCTCCGCGAGGTTCTGCGCTTAAATCCTAGACAATCGGAATAGGGCACCGCGTCATCGATCGTCATATGTCGTCAGAAGTTGCGGAGACTGCAGCGCATTTTGCAGCGCACCCCGACCATGCCCGAGCCGCCGCATTCAACCGCCCTGTCACCTCTGCGCGCGCGGAGAAGCCTGGCGTGCTGGCATGCACAGCACCGTCGGATGAGGCGCGTTCGTGTACGTCAGGCAGCGCCGTATGCCCTACGCAGGCGCTCGTGGGCCTCGGCGGCACAGTTCTCCCCCGAAGGGCGTGCCTGGGCGGCGCTACCGCCTGCGAATCCGACCAGAATCGGGGCTCCCGTCACATCCGCATGCGAGCAAAACGTCGTCCAGCGTCGCGCCGCTGGGTCGGTTCCTTCCTCTACAGCACCGATCACACGGTGCTCGCCCCACCAGACCCGCTCGTACCGCAGCACGATCTTCTCGAGGTGACCAGTGACCAACTGTCCGATTGCAGATCGGGCATTCTCGGGTAGGCCTGTGACGATCGGTAGACCCGCCTGGAGGAGCGCGAGTGGCACGGCGATGACCACACTGTCGGCAATCTCCACGCTGCCATCCTGACGAGTTACCTCGACCTGTCTTCCACGAACACCAACACGAACCACGGTAACGCCGAGTTGGATGTCGAGGCCGTGCGCGAGCAGCGCGGGAACGCGATCGTAGCCCCCTGCGATCAGATCATCCCCCCCGTCAAGGGAAACTCCACCAGAGACGGCACGGACGCCGAGCGTATCGGCATCGCGAGCCCAATCCTGCTCGACGACCGTCGCCACTGCCCATGCGTCTGGCCCAGAAGAACTCCAACCCCGCTCGGCCAGCCATCCCGCAACGTTCTCGTGCGGCGGTGGTCCCCCCGACCCGCCGAGCTCGTCGAGCAGCAGCTTCAGCCGATTAATCGCTGATGCCGCTGCGGGATCATCAGCGCCGTCGCGGCAACGGCGCACGACCCGGTTGTTCCAATCGCAAGGGATCAGGTCGAGTCCGGCTTGGCTCGCGAGCGCCACGAGCGGGTTGCCCTGTGGTCCGTGCACCCACGAGGCACCGAGATCGACCGGGACGCCAAGGCTTCGGTCTGTGAGGATGCGCCCGCCGATGCGTTCGCGTGCCTCGAGCACGCGCACGCTGATACCCCAACTCGTCAGTTCACGGGCGGCTGCGAGGCCGGCCATGCCGGCACCAACAACGATTGCACTACTGCCACGCCCGGCGCGGACGCGTTCGGCAGCCGTGCGCCCCGACACATAGGCCCCCTGCACCGTCGCAGGGTATCTGGGGTCCGCGTATTCGCCTGCCAAGGCGATCCGGTTCTCCACCGTCGTGCGGGAGATCACCTCACGTACTGCCTCATCGACGCCCGGAGGGATTGCCGAGTAGGCGCCGCGTGCCCACGGATCGGTGCCCCATTCGGTTGACAGCCTGCCGCAGGGTTGCTCTCCGGTGGACAAGCAGCCGCTGTGTTGCTCTCTGCGAGTCACACTAAGCACGCCCACCAAGAGCACTCAAAGCGGGCAGACCCGCGCCGCCAATCACCAGTGCGCGACGCGAAAGCATGTGGTCGGGCTTCATCGATTTTATCTTGTCACAAAATCTGCTCACCGGCGAGCCGACGCGCACGCTCCAGACCATGCGGTGCATCGAACCGGCTCTTTTCTGGCCCCAGTCTTGGCAGATACTCGTGCGGTTTAAGGATGGCGTCCGTGCCACACGTACGGTTACGGCGTCGGGCGAAGCCCGTAGACCGTACCCTTGCCGGTGACATAGACCCGCTCGTGATCAGCGACGACAGGCGAGTACTGGCCGTCCGGGAACGTCCAGACAATCTTGCGGGTCGCAATGTCCAGCGCATACGTGTCGGATGGTCCAGATTTCGATGCGCGAATACCATTCTGACCACAACCCTCACACGTCGAGAAGTACAAGAGCCCGTCCATCAACGTCGGCGCGCCATGGATGGCGCCCGGCGCCTCGAAGCGCCAGAGTTCGCTGCCAGTCCCCGCGTCGTAGGCCACGATGAATCCGTCATACGTACCGATGTAGATGACATTGTCGGCGGCCACGGCTGCCGTGTAGACATAGGAACCAGCGGCTTTTGCCCACAATAACTTGCCTGTTTTGGCACCGAATGCGTACATCCAGCCATCCGTATTGCCAACGAAGACGCGCCCGTACGCGACCGTTGGTGTCGCGTAGAAATACTCGCGGCTAGAGCCGAGCCGATCGATGCTCTGTGCGCGCCAGCGGACCACTCCCGTCTTTGCATCGAGCGAGTACACGCTGCCGCCATTGGTGCCGATCACGACGGCGGGTGTACTCCCCGTCTGCGTTGCGTCGGCATAGGTTGGTGATGAGGTGATCTGCGCATCGGTTTGTGTCTTCCAGAGCAGCGCACCGGTCTTAGCGTCGAAAGCGAAGACTGTCCCGTCCCAGCCTCCGACGTAGACGGCACCATCGACGACGAGTGGGGAGGTCTCGAGAGCCGGCGTCTCGACCGACCAGATTCGTCGACCCGTCGCGGCATCCCACGCGATGACAAAGCCATTGCCACTGAAATCACCTTTTGGGCACGGATACTTCTGCATGAAAGCGGCGTAGACGATGCCGTCAGCGATGGCAGGAGAGGCAGCAGAACAATGTCGTGTTGGCTTGTGCCAGAGCCGCTTCCCGGTCGTCGCGTCGACCGCGAAGAAATGGCCGCGAAGATTTGCGACAAAGAGGCGACCGTCGGCGACAACGGGCGGAAACTCTAGGAGGTTAAGGGCGTGAAAAATCCAGGTTTGGATGTAGGGAGGCCGATGCCGGAGGCTTGGATTCCAATGGGTGCGGCCTGCATCAAACCCGTAGGTCGGCCAGGGCGTAGCGATCGGAGTGATCGTCGTGGTCGTCGTGGTCGCCGTGGTCGCCGCCGTGGTCGTCGAGGCAATGTATTCCTCGGTCGTATTCCCGCCGATCTCAGTTGGCTGTAGGCGTGCGTAGGCAAACCAGCCACCAATAACGAGGAGGACGACGAGGGCAATCCCAGCGATCAGAACTTGCCGCCAGCGCGGATGCCCATTGCGCTGTGTCACAGACGCACAATACAACAGGGGTTGCGCGAGTTTCACTCGCGGCTGGGTGTTCTAATCGCTCGGTTCAACGTGCTTGCCCGGCCGTGAAGGCCGACCGATGAGCCCTTCGTTCCCTCCCAGGTTGTATCGAAAATTCGTGCTGTGCCCCGCCTAAATTCTTCCGGCGGCTACACTCCGCGCGTGAGCACGCCTAACCCCATTCGCGCCCGCGGTCCGATCGACCTCGCGAAGGTCGAGGCCGCCGCCAGCGATATGTTGAGCGCGCTCGGCTACGACCTGACCGACGAATCACTGCAGGACACGCCACGCCGCGTCTCGCGGATGTACGAGGAATTGCTGACGGTCAAGCCCTTCGAGTCGACGACGTTTCCGAACGAGGGTGAGTACGACGAGCTCGTCGTCGTCCGCAACATTCCCTTCCATGCGCTCTGTGAGCATCATCTGCTGCCGTTTACGGGCGTCGCACACGTCGGCTACATCCCTGGGCCACGCATCGTCGGACTGTCGAAACTGGCACGCGTCGTCGATATGTACTCGCGGGACCTGCAGGTGCAAGAGCGCATGACGGCGCAGGTCGCCAACTGGCTTGAAGAACATCTCGAGCCGCGCGGCGTCGGTGTCGTGCTCGAAGCAGAGCACCTCTGCATGACGGTGCGTGGCGTCCGAGCACCGGGCAGCCGCACGACGACGTCGTCGGTGCGCGGCATGCTACGGCACGACCCGCGTACCCGTGCCGAGTTCTTCGCGCTTGTTGGCGCGTCGAGCGGCACCTAGCCCGATGACGGTCCGTCGCGCCTGGCTCTGGATCGCCGGAGCCGTCGTCGCCGACGGCATCTTGAGGCTGCGCTTTCTAAATGTGCCGCTGAACGTCGATGAGGCTGGATTCGGTGCCGTCACGCGCACCTGGGCACGCGGTTTTGCCCTCTATGGAGATGTCGCCTGGGTCGACCGCCCCCAGGGACTGGTCGGGCTCTACCGCCTCGCACTCATGTTCGGCGATGAGTGGGCGATCCGCATGCTGGCACTCATGGCCGGCATTGCGCTCGTGCTCGCCCTCGCCGTGATTGCCTGGACCCTTGGCGGGCCACGCGCCGCCGTCATCGCAGCGTGGTTGATGGCCGTGGTCGGCCCCGCGCCACACATCGAAGGTTTTACGGCCAACGGCGAACTGCTCGGCGGTGCCTTCGCGGCCGTCGCGATCGCGATTGCGTTTCGGTGGAGCGACTGGCCGCGCACCTGGCTCCTGCTCGTCGCCGGGATCGTCGCTGGCTTTGCGCCACTCATCAAACAGTCGGCCTTCCACGGCGTAGTCGTCGTCGGGGCGATCGTGCTCGTAGTTGCCTATCGGGAGCGCGACTGGGTGCTCGGCTTTGGTCGACTCGTCCTGCTCGCAATCGGCATTGCGATCCCGTGGGTACTAGCCATCGTCGCTGCGGCGTTCGCAACGCCAGGAGTCAGCGGTTGGTGGTATGCGATCTACGGGTATCGCTCCCAGACCGAATCGCTGTTTTCCGGCGACATTGGCTTTCGTCTCAACCTGTTCGTCAACTCGATCCCATGGATGCTTGTCGACGCGGGGCTTCTGATCGCACTTGGCGTCCTTGGCCTGATCGCCATGCGTCGCGAGCGCTGCCTATTTGTGCCGCTCGTCTGGCTCGGCGCCTGCTCGCTTGGCTTCCTGATCGGCGGGCTGTATCACCCGCACTATTGGGTCCAGCTCTTGCCACCGTTCGCGCTGTTCGCTGGCATCGGTGGAGTCTGGCTCTGGGAGAACACCTCTCCCAAGCGCGGCCTAATCGTCGTTGCCGTCGCCGCCGGCATCCCACTGATCGCCGCCCTGCCGATCTATCTCGCGTCAAGTCCCGAGCTGGCGAGCGCGCGCTCAACAAACGATCCGCGCGTAATCTCGGCGATCACCGTCGGCAATCGGATCGGGGAACTGACGACGCCGGACCAGCGGATCCAGGTGCTGTGGGCGAATGCGGCGATCTACTGGTATGCCGACCGGATCCCCGCCACGCGCCTCCTCTGGTACCGCAACATCGAGCGCATCCCCGGCGCCAGCCAGCACGTCGTGGATGTCGTTACCGGCCCGACGCCGCCGACCGTTGTGGTCGGCTACCAGCCCGTCAATGCACTCGATCCGAGCGGCAAGATCCAGTCTGTACTCGACGCGGTCTACACACAGAGCCCAGTCGACGGAATCCCAATCTGGCGTAGAAACCCCTAGACGTTAGTGCCCGAGAAACGGCCGGATGATCGCCATCCGCCGAGCAGTACGAGCAGCACCTGCATCCTCAGCACGATCCGACGAAGCCATGATGCCGACGATGGCGCGGCTCGCAATCCACCGCAGCGGCTCGGGCTCCCACTTGCGGACCGGGTGGTTGACCCACGGCATCTTGGTCAATTCGGTCTCGCGACGTAGGATCAGATCGGCGAGCGTACGGCCCGAGATGCTCGTTGCCGCAACGCCATGCCCGGAGTAGCCGCCGGCAAAAGCGAGGCCGGTTGCAGGGTCGTGCGTGACACTCATCGACCAGTCACGCGGCACGCCAAGCGCACCGCCCCAGTGGTGGGTAATCGCGGCACCGCGCGTGGCAGGAAACGCGGAGTAAAGCGTGTTCGTCAGTCGAGCCTTGACGCCCTCATGGCGCTCGTAGGCCTCGTCGACCGGCGAACCGAGACCATATGGGGCTCCGCGCCCGCCGATCGCGATGCGGTTATCTGTCGTGCGCTGCGCGTAGAAGAAGAGGTGATGCGCGTCGGAGATCGTCTCGCAGCCATTCCAACCGAGCTCGTCCCAAACGGCCTGCGGAAGCGGCTCGGTGGCGATCATCAGCGAGTAGAGCGGCAGGTAGGTGCGCGACTGCTGCTTGAACTGCACGGTGAAGGCCTCGGTTGCACGCACGACGTGGTCGGCGCGGACGGTGCCGTGCTCCGTCACCACACGGCCGGGCTCGATGAAGCGCGCAGCAGTCTGCTCGTAGATGATGCCGCCCTTGCGCTCCACGGCATCGGCGAGACCGCGCACGAGGCGGGCCGGATTGACGCGCGCGCCGTGCGGTGTGAACGATGCGAGCCGTGCATCGGCAATCGCAACGCGCTCGGCGATCTCGGCCGGGCTCAGCGCGCGAACATCCTCTTCGCCCCAACCCCACTGGCGGTGATGGTCGATGGTGGCGCGGACACGCTCTTCCTGGGCCGCGGTCCGCGCGACGCTCAGGATGCCGCCCTTGACGAAGCCACAATCGATCTGCTCCTGCGCGACGCGCTCGCCAATCCAATCGACGGCCTCCCAGGTTGCGCGCTCGGCCTGCCGCACGGCCTCGGCACCACTGTGCTTGGCCCACTCCTCGGCGACACCCGCGATGCCCCCCGAAACCCAGCCACCATTACGACCCGACGCGCCAAAGCCCGCGACCTCGCGCTCGATCACCCGCACACGTAGCGACGGATCGGCATCGAGCAGGGCATACGCAGTCCAGAGACCCGTCATGCCCGCGCCGACGATCGCGACGTCACAGTCCGTGTCGCCCTGCAGCGCGGGGCGCGGCCGAATCGGGCCGGGAAACGTATCGAGCCAGAGGCTGCGGTCGCGGATATGGCGCTCGTCGCTCACGGCGTCGGTACCTTCGGCACGTTGGCGGCGGCGGCTGCGACTGCTGCGCGCTCGTGGTCCCACAGCTTCGTGCTCGACTCGCCGCCAAGCGTGCCGTCTGGCACACCGCCATCGAGGCCACTCAGCGTCTCGACAACACGCAGACCACAGTACGGCGTGTACATGTCGGAGTAGCCGCCCTCGTGAATGATCACGAGCCGACCACCACAGAGGCGGTCGGCAGCGTCCATCAAGAGTTGGGTGAAGACGCGATAGTCCTCGGCCGTCAGATCCATCCGCGCATTAATGTCGAAGCGGTTCGCATCGAGGCCGCTGGCGATCAGGATCAACTCGGGCTGGAAGCGCTCGAGCGCGGGGATCACCACATCGATGAACGCGAGCTCGTACGGCTGACGGCCGCCGCCGGCCGGCAGCGGAATGTTGAGGGTCGCGCCGATACCATGACCATCACCGATGTCGCCGACGAGGCCGCTACCGATCGGATAGTTGTTGTCCTGGTGCAGCGAGATCGCCAGCACGCTCGGGTCGTTATAGAACGCGTGCTCGGTGCCGTTGCCGTGGTGGACATCCCAATCCACGATCGCAACGCGCTTGAGGCCATGGTCGAGCTGTGCGTGGCGAGCGGCAAGCGCCGTGTTCGCAAAGATGCAATAGCCGCGACCAAGGTCGTACTCAGCGTGGTGCCCTGGCGGACGCACGAGCGCGTACGCATTGTCGACGGTGCCCTCAAGGACAGCCGCGACCGCGTTCATCGCACCACCCGCTGCGAGCAGCGCGATCTCATACCCACCACGACCAAACGGAGTCTCCTCGCCGGCATCGCCACCCGTCGTGTCACTCAACTCCTTGATCCGGGCGATGTAGTCGCGGTCGTGCAGGCGCGCAATCTCATCGACCGTGGCCAGGCGCGACGGCACATCGACGAGCTGGGGCGTAATACCCGCAGCGTCGAGCAGGTTCTTGAAGCGACGCTTGCCTTCGGGAGTCTCGGGCGATGGCATTGGTTGAAACAACGCCTCCTGCGGCAGCCAATCGGCATAGCCGCGACTGTCAAACCAGACGTACTTCTCATCCCACACAAACCCGGTGCGCGTCATCGTGCATTCCTCCCGTCGATAGAGGGCAGCGTAGCCTGTTTTTGAGTGCGTTTCAGAGCCGCGTTAGCGTCCGTTGATGCTGAAGTGCTGCGGATCGAGCGTGCTACCCGACCAGGCGCCACCCCAACCCCAACCCTCAGCGGCGAAGGCCTTGACGACCTTGTCACCCGGCAGGATCTGCAGCGGGCTCTTGCGCTTCGTACGATCGATGTACTGCCACGAGGCCTTGTGGAAGACCTTGCCATTCTCGATCCACGGATTCTCGATTGGGTTGATGTCGATCGCATAGCCATAGGCATGGTTCGACCAGTTGCTCGACCCAGTCGCCGCACGGCAGTTAAAGGCCGACGTGTTGTTCGCCTCGATCGACTGCCAGTCATCGCCGCCGTACTTGTCGACGGGATCCATACGCGCGATTGGGTAGTTCGCGTTCCAGAGGCGCTTGAGGATGCGCTTGACGGCCGGAGCAACGTCGCGATGCACGATCAACTGCCCCGTCGCTGTTCCGCCCGCGGGGAGGTGGTGCGTCGATGTGATCAGCCGCAGCGAACCAAAACCAACCGGACAACCCTTGTGCCACGAGACGCCGGTCATGGTCGTGCGCATCTCGCGAGGAATGGCCGTGACCTTGGCGCTGAAGCTGTCGGCCTGCGCGACTGGGGCAATCAGCGCGGCTACAACCAACACGAGGCAGAGGAGGGCGATGCATTGCATCCCCTCACTCTGCCTCATCGTGCGGCGGATCGTCGTGTCTTAACGGCGGTGCAACGCGAACATCAGCTGTTTGCCACCAACGACGGCGAAACTGAATTTCTTTATGGACGGCTTGCCCTTCTTTGGCGTGACCATCAACGTGCCCTTGCAGGTACCGGCCTTAAGACCCTTGATCGCCTTGCCGACGACCTTGCAGATCTTTGGCGTCGAAACCTTTGCCGACAGTTTCGAACCGGAGGTCTTGAGGCTATATCCACTCGCAATCGCTGCAAACGAGACGGTCTTACCGACCTTCACCGATAGGGCTTTCGAGACCGTTTGGGTGTTGCTCGCCTGTGCTGTCGATGCGCGCGTGACCTGAAACTTCGGTGCCGAGAACGAGATATTGGAGATCGTCAGGAATTGGCCATCTGAACCATTTCCCGCAGCAGTCCATGGGGCCCACGCCGTACTAAACGTGCCTGTATCTCCCGTGCGGGCGATAGCCAGGATCGCTGGGTCGAAAGCGGCGACCGAGGTGCCAAACAGGGTCAAGATGTTTGAGGGCAAGAGCGCATAAAAGTTGCCCGTGCGCAATGTGCCATCGGCGTTGAGATGCGGTGCAGCAGCGGCGTAGGTCAGCGTGGGGGCGCTGCCAGCCTGGATCGGCGTCGTTTCGAGCGAACCAATGAAAGCCGAGGATGTGCCAAACAGCACGCCAGCCAGCCCGACATCGAGGGTGGTGTCCATCGAGAGGAGCAGGTTTGGTTGCAGTTCCTCACGGTCTGCTCGGGCGATGTCGCAGGTCGAGACGGGGATCCCCGAGCAGCCACCCGATGTCATCCAAGGCATCGTCTTCGGCGTGAACTTCACGTGCGCGTCACCGGCTGTCGGCGAGACTGGAGTCGTAGTGGACCAGTAGTTCGGGACGCCGTTAACCCAGGACCAACGGAGCGTGGAATATGTACTTCGGATACCGACAATGAGGTCGATCACCGAATCCGAGGTAACGCTCGGTGTCGAAGAAGAAGACGTCGTGAAGTCGTAACTCCAGTTATTCGCTGACGTCTCGTGGACGAGCGAGACCGTGACGCGATTCGGTACTGCATAGCAAACGCCAGCCGCGGCGGCCTGCCCAGGTTGACAGCTATTGGTGGGACTGACGACGGCATACACATCGCTGCCATTCAGTGCGAGCGGGCTCGCAACACCTGCCGTGTTATCAATGATGACGGTCGTCGTGCCACCGGTTGTGACCGCGAGATACTGCACGTAGGGACGCCCGGCGACACCAGGCGTGGTCTGGTCCCAACCACCACACTGGCTTGTTACTCCGACATCAAGACAGTTGCCATTTTGGAACGTCTGGCCCGAGGTGTTTGCCGTGACCGCAGCCGCACTCCCCGCAGTCAGAAGTACTCCAAGCGTCAGCAAGAGCGCGAGTACGGTTAATCGACATGTTTTACGCACGGCGTCTCCTTGCAAGCTGCTCAGGATGTCTCAAATGTAGCGTGCTTTTTAGCCTGCGTAAAGAGCGCTAACGGCAACCTCGCTACAACGTGATTTTGCTTACAGCACGGATCCCGACCAGCGACGACGGGTTTTCCAGCGTCGATAGATCGCCAGGATCCTCGTCGAGGAGGACGGCCCGCACGGCGCGGCGCACGATCTTCTGGCTGCGCGTCTTCGGGAGCTCAGTCACAGCGAGGATGCGCTCGGGGCGGAAGGCCGGGCCCAGGTCGCGCTCGATCGCGTGGCGAAGCCGGAGTGCAAGTGCATCATCGAAGGGCTCTGAGCCATTCAGCACGACAAAGCAGTGCACGGCCTCGCCCTTGATGGGGTGGGGGATCCCAACCGCGCAGGCCTCCGCGACGGCAGAATCGGAGACGAGCGCCGACTCGAACTCGGCCGGGCCGACCCGCTTGCCGGCGATGTTGAGCGTGTCGTCCGAGCGGCCGTGCAGAAACCATTCGCCGTCCTGCTCATGCGTCGCCCAATCGCCATGGGTCCAGAGGCCGTCGTAGCGATTCCAGTACGCCTCAAGGTAGCGCTCGGGTGCATTCCACAGGCCACGCGTCATGCTCGGCCAGGGTCGGCGGATCACGAGTTCACCAACCTCACCGACCAATGAGTTGCCGTCGGGGTCGAGCACGTCGACGTCCATACCGGGGATCGGACGCCCCAGCGAGCAGGCAGTCATGGGGAGCGTCACGTCGCAGCCGAGGATGACCGCGCCGATTTCTGTGCCGCCGGAAATATTGACGATCGGGACGCGGCTGTCGCCCACGACACGGAAGAGCCACGTGTACGGCTCGGGATTCCACGGCTCGCCTGTCGAACCAAAGGCGCGCAGTGCCGAGAGATCGACCGAACGCGGCGGCTCATCGCCGTGGCTCTGTAGCGCGCGGATCAGGGTTGGCGAGACACCGAGGAAGGTCAGGCGATGGCGCTCGGCGAGTTGCCAGAGCCGTGCGGGGTCGGGCCAGTCGGGCGCGCCATCGAAGCAGACCATCGTGACGCCCGAGGCGTGCGCGCCGATCGTGATCCACGGACCCATGATCCAGCCCATGTCGGTAAACCACATCGCGCGATCAGCGGGGCGCAGGTTCGCAGCAAGGCGAGCCTCCAAGGCGAGCTTGACGAGCAGGCCGCCGTGGACGTGGACGGCGCCCTTTGGCTTCCCGGTCGTGCCCGACGTGTAACAGATCAAGACGGGATGCTCGCTGTCGACCCAGACCGTCTCGCAGGCCGCACCGTCGTGGTTGGCGATCAGCGTGGCGTAGTCGTGGTGGGCGTGGTTCGAGCCGCCGACGATGATCGCGTGGGCGACGGGCGAGATCACCATCGCCTCTTCGACGGTGGCGCGCACCGCCACGGCTCGGCCACGGCGCGTGGTCTCGTCTTGAGCGATGACGACCTTGACATCACAGTCCTCGAAGCGGGCGGCGATCGCGGAGGCCGAGAAGCCGGAGAAGATCGGCACGGCAATCGCACCGATGCGCGCGCTCGCATAGATCGCGGCCGTCGCCTCAATGCCCATTGGCAAGACGACGGCAACACGGTCGCCCTCACCGACACCGAGGCTTTGGAGTGCCAGACCGAGTCGGCCGACCTCGTCCCACAACTCGGCAAACGTGCGCGTCTCGACCGAGCCGTCCTCGTGCTCGACAACGATCGCCTCGTGCGTGCCGCGACGCTCGGCGTGCTGGCCCACACACGACCACCCGAGGTTGAGCCTGCCGCCGCCGAACCACGTTGCCCACGGCAATCCAGCCGAGGTCTCGAGCACGCTCGACCACGGCGTCTGCCAGTCGAGCTCGAGCCAGCGCGTCGTCTCGTCCCAAAACCGCTCAGGCTCAGCGAGTGCGAGCGCCAGCACGTCCTCATAGGTCTCGACACCAAGGTGGCGCGCGAGCGCCGTCGACTGCGCCTGGTCGATCGTTTCGGCGTCAGGGATCCAGAGGTGCTCGCTCACGCGGGCATCCTACGTGCTGGCACCAGCGGCGGGTCTCTCCAACCGCCATCCAGGCCACTCGCGATCCAGGGAGGACATGACAACCGCGCGGATGTGGTGTCCTCCCCTCGGAGTGACGCGTGTGGGGCACGTGGCGTTGACTCGGGGGGAGGACACCACATCCGCGCGGTTGTCATGTCCTCCCTGGAGTGGCGTGCCTGAGTTGATCGCGCGCTAGCGCCGAACCGTTGACGCGGCACCTGCGATAGTGCGGGCGTGGCTGGCGCAATCACGATCGGACGAACAATGCCCGCCTGTCTGCGTGAGCGCTCCTTTGTGCTGCTGCTGACCGGCCAGGCCTCCTCGATCATCGGTGATGCGGTTTCGATGATCGCGTTGCCATTCGCGATCCTCGCGATGGGTGGCTCTGTGGGTCAGGTCGGTGCGGTGCTTGCGGCGCGTGCGATTCCGAACGCGATCCTGCTCTTGGTGGGTGGTGTCTGGGCCGATCGTCTGCCGCGGCGACTCGTGATGCTCGCCAGCGACATCATCCGCGGCCTCTTGATGTTTATCGTCGCTGGAGCATTGCTGCTTGATGTTGGGGGCATCTGGGCACTGATCGTGCTGATGGCGCTCTATGGTGCGGCCGAAGCGTTCTTTCGGCCAGCCCTGAGTGGCATCGTTCCGCAGACCGTATCTGCCGAAAATCTGCAAGAGGCGTATGGGCTGCTCTCGACAACACCGGCGCTTGGTATTGCAATTGGCGGTGCGGTTGGTGGCATTTCCGTTGCGGTGTTTGGTCCGGCGGGCGCGATCGCCGTCGACGGGTTGACGTTTGTGGTCAGCGCGATCTGCCTGTCGTTCATGCGCACGCGCGGGGTGCCAGCGCCGTGGCGGAATCGGAACTTTCGAACCGACCTTGCCGCCGGGTGGCGCGAGTTTTCGTCGCGCACGTGGCTGGTTGTCGTTGTCGGAGGAGAGGTGCTTTACGCGCTGTTTGTGATGCCGTCGATCTACGCGATTGGGCCGGCGATTTCTGACGAAAAGTTAAACGGCGCGAGTTCGTGGGCGGCCGTTATTTCTGGCTTTGGAATTGGCTTCTTGATTGGTGGGCTGATGGTAATGAAGCTGCGTCCGGCGCGGCCGCTCGTGCTCTCGTACCTGCTGTGTATTCCGTTTGCTGGATTCCTCGTGGTCTTGGCAATCACACCCGCCGTGGCGTTGATTGCATTGGCTGCGATCGTCGCTGGTGCGGTGATTTCGATTTCTGGCACGCTGCTTGAGACGACGATTACCCGTGAGGTGCCGGCCGACATGCGATCGCGCGTCGGTTCGTTCCGTACGCTCGGAAGCGTCGCGATGATGCCGGTTGGTATGGCGATGGTTGGAGTGACGACGGGGCTTCTGACGACGTCTGGCGCCGTCTGGCTTGGTGCATTCGCGGTGCTTGTCAATGTCGTGATGGTGCTTGCGACGCCCAGCGTGCGCGCGCTTCGGGGCACGTATCCAAAGCCCGGCGAAACACCTCCTGATGTCGCGCCGAAGCCCGAAGTGGTTTCTGAGTCGAACGTCTAGTGATCGACAAGCAGACACTTCGTGGCGAGGTTCGCGCGCGACGGGTTGCCCGTTCAGAGAGCGAGTTGGCTGGTTGGGCGTTGCTGCTTGCAGCCCATGCGGAGCAGGTGCCTGGGCAGACGCTGACTGCGTTTGTGGGTGCGGGCGGCGAGGTTCCGACGTTGCCGTTGCTCGACGCATTGGTTGCGGCGGGTCGTCGCGTGCTCCTGCCGATCACGTTGTCTGACATGGATCTCGATTGGGCCGAGTACACCGGCGCAGCCGATCTGGTGCCAGCGGCGTTTGGTCTGCTCGAACCGACGGGACCGCGCCTCGGCCTCGATGCGATCGAGCAGGCCGACACGATCCTCGCGCCTGCGCTCGCCGTCGACCAGTCTGGTCTGCGGCTTGGTCAGGGTGGGGGTTGTTACGACCGTGCCCTACCGCGCGCGCACGGCCTTGTGATCGCCGTCCTCGCCGACGACGAGGTCGTTCTGCGCGTCCCGGTCGAGCCGCACGATCGTCCTGTTGACGCAGTCTTGACGCCAAGTGGCGGCCTGATGCGTTTTTCTCGGGCCTGACGCTCCTGCTGCTTCAGGCGACATTCTGGGCCCGGGCCCAAAATGTCGCCTGTACGATCTGCGCATGGCGGACTTAGGCGAACGAGGCGTACGCAATGCGGACGAAGAGGCATTTTACGCCGAGCTAAAAGAGCAGCGGGGGCGGCTCGACGGGCTATACGGAACGCTCGTGTTGCACCGTGGGCTGGCCGAGATGATGCTCGAAATTGGGCGGTTTTATCGGACTGCGGCGACGGTGCCGGATCGCTATCGTGAGGCGGCGACGCTGGCTGTGGCGACCGAGACGAAGTGCGCGTACGTCTGGTCGAAGCACGAGCCGACCGCGCGCAACGCTGGCTTGCCTCAGCCGGCGATTGAAGCGCTGCGCCATGCCCAGTACGACAGCACCGAGTTGTCGCCGCACGAACGCGATGTCGTGGCGCTCACCCTCGAAGCGCTCGCGCTGCAGTCGATCCCCGCCGACCTCCAAGAGCGGATCGCCGACGTCTATGGCGTCGAAGGCGTGCTCGAATTGAGCGTGCTGGCGGGCATCTATCGCATGATCGCCGGTTACCTCACCTCAATCGACGTGCCGCTCCCCGATGATGGCCGCGACCCGTGGGGCCCAGACCCGGGCCCGGGACTCGGCGGCGCCTAGCCACGAATGTCCAGATGGGGTCTGGCCCTTGCTGGACATTTAGAGCGCTGGGCGGCGGTCGGCCCAGGGGCGGACGCGCTCGAGGGTTGCGCCGATCTGAAGTGCGACATCGTCGCGATCCTTGCGCGTGATGATCTGGAGGCCGATGGGGAGGCCATCGTCGGACCAGCCGGCAGGGACGCTGAGGGCTGGGCACGGGCTGGTGAAGTTGAACTGGCTCGTCATATCGAGGGCGTGATAACGACCATCGGGTTCGGTGCGGTACTCGCCGTACTCGTCCGTATCGATCGGAAGTGGGAGCTGCGCCATCGTCGGGCAGAGCAGCGCGTCGTGGTCGCGGTGCACGGCTGCCAGCTTGGCCCAGGCCGCGTTGCGCGAAATCTCGAGACGCTTAAACGTGACGGCATCCATCTTGAGACCGTGTTCGATCAGGCGCTTGACGGTGGGGTCCATCTTGTCGCCAAACTCGGGCAGGGTGTGACCAAACCAGGCGGCGAGGTAGACACTCCAATGCTCGCCCCAGGCGTCTGCCACCTCGCGCGTCCAGCCGAGCTCGACCTCCTCGACGATCGCGCCAGCGTCGGCAAGAGCGGCGGCGGCGGCGAGCACTTCGCGCTCGACTTGGCTGTCGACGACATAGTCGCCAAGGTCCATGTCGATCGCGAGTCGTAGCCCGCGAACATCACTCGTAATCGGCGTGGTCCAGTCGATCGTGGTCGTCTGGGACAGCGCATCGCGATCGTCGTACCCGGCGGCGGCGAGCAGAAACAGGCGGGCATCGTCGATCGTGCGCGCGAGCGGACCGAAGTGGTGGATCGTGTCCCAGCTCGACGGCACCACATCGAGGGGGATGCGACCAAACGCGGGCTTGAGTCCGACCAGGCCGCAATAGCTGGCAGGGATTCGCACCGAGCCGCCCATGTCGGTGCCTTCGGCAAGCGGCACGCAACCTGTTGCGACGGCCACGGCCGACCCGCCCGACGAGCCGCCTGGGTTGAGCTCGGGATTCCAGGGATTGCGCGTTGCGCCCCAGAGTGGGCTGCGGGTAAAACTCGAATAGGCGAACTCAGGCGTGGTCGTCTTGCCGACCACGATCGCGCCGGCCGCGTGCATCCGCTCGACGATCACGCTGTCGTAGTCGGGCACCCAATGCTCATGCGAGTACGAGCCGAGCGTCGTGCGGTCGCCCTTGGTGGCGGTCAGATCTTTGATCGCGATCGGCACGCCGTGGAGCGGGCCGAGCGGTTTACCGTCGGCGACGGCCTGGTCGGCACGCTGCGCCTGCTCGAGGGCGCGCTCGCCGAAGACAAAGCAGAAGCAGTTGAGTTGCGGGTTGATTTCGGCGATGCGATCGAGCGAACTCTGCACGATTGCGACCGACGAGACCTCGCCCGACGCGATCTTTTGCGCCATCGCACCAGCGGCAAGCGTCCAGAGCGGCGTGGTCACGCTGCAGCCTCCCGCGCCACGGCAAGGAAACGGTCAAAGAGTTCGCTGCGCCACCCGCGCGATTCGGCACAGCCCTTGACGACGGTGGCCCTCAAGACCTCGGGCGTGAGCCCCGTTATCTCGGCGGCACCCGGATGGTTCGACTGCCAGAGGTCGAACACGTCTGGCTCGACTTCGGGGTGGAACTGCAACCCCCAGGCCGACGCCCCGAAGCGGAATGCCTGGTTTGGTGCTGCGGGAGAAGACGCGAGGAGCGTCGCGCCTTCAGGCAGCTCGAATACGTCTCGATGCCACGACAGCGAGCCGGATGGGGCCCGCAGTGCGGCGAGGACTGGATCGTTGGCAGCCTCTGGCACGGGCGAGATTTCGTACCAGCCGTATTCGCCCACGTCGCCGATGCGCACCTCGGCACCGAGTGCGCGTGCTAGCACCTGTCCGCCGAGGCAGACGCCGAGGACGGGAGTCTCGTCCGCAATCGCCCGCAACAGCAGGTCTTCGACGCCGAGTAGCCAAGGGTAGGTCTCGATGTCGAAGGCGCTCGGATTGCCGCCCATCGCTACGATTGCGGAATAGTCCGAGGGGTCGAGAGCACTGAGATCGTCGCTCCAGGCATCGGTCGATTCACGCTCCATCCCCGCATGGTCAATCCGGTCGCCCAGCAGCCCGTGTCCTGGGAGCTTGGCGTCCTGTTCGATGATCAAGACGGGGTGCATGGCGAGTACCGTAGCGTGCTGACTGCCGCCTATCTGGAATCACCCGGCTACGCCACGTTTGGTGCATTGCCACGATCCTCGTGCACAGACCGTGCGCGAGATTGATACCCTCCGCCCCATGAACGCAGCCACTCTTCGTCTCGCCGCCATCCCGCGCACCGGTCTTCTGGCCGACACCCTGCTCGTTGTCGGAGGCGCGTTGTTCCTCGCGCTGTGTGCGCAGATCTCGTTCGCACTTCCGTTTACGCCGGTGCCGATCACGCTGCAGACGTTTGGTGTGCTGTTGATGGGCGCCTCGTACGGTGCGGTTCGTGGTGGCTTGACGGCCGCGCTGTATTTGCTGATGGGCATTGTTGGCATACCGGTCTTTGCGGATCGTGCGCATGGTCTCGATGTGGTGATTGGCGCCACGGGCGGCTACCTGATCGGATTCGTTGTCGCTGCCGTGGTCGTTGGCATGTTGGCTCAGCGCAAGTGGGATCGTCGCTTCTCGTCGGCCGTGACGGCGATGTTGACGGGCACCGTCATCATCTACGCGTTCGGGCTGGTCTGGTTGAAGGTCGACCAGGGTCTCGACGTGGCTACGACTCTCGAGTACGGCCTCTACCCGTTTGTGCCGGGCGATCTGCTCAAGCTGTACTTGGCTGGCGCGTTGCTGCCGGGTGCGTGGCGGCTGATTTCGCGCCTGCGCGGCTAGCCGTAGCGCGCGCTCGTATCGGGCGAGCAACGACGACTGTAGGATTTCCAGCATGGAGGCGCTCCCCACTACCGCAGACGTGGTCATCGTTGGCGGTGGTTCAATCGGTCTGAGTACCGCGTACGCGCTTGGTTTGCGTGGCGTGTCGTCGGTTGTGCTCGAGCGCGGCCAGATCGGCGTTGGTGCCTCGTCGGGCACCGCCTGCATGGTCACGCCCAGCCATGCGGAGCGCACGGCGTCGCCCACCTCGTTGCGCGAAGGCGTGCGCCATCTGTTTGATGCAGAGGCACCGCTCAAATTGCGGGGCCGCCCGAGCGAACTGGCTTGGATCGCCCGCTTTACTGCGGCGTCGGCCCGAGGGAACGCAGCCGACAGTGGCACTGCGCACCTGCGCTTTCTGGCGCGCCGCAGCCTCGAGTTGCATCGCGCCTGGAACGACGCACTCAAGACGGGTCTGGTCGAGGAGGGAACGCTCAATGTCTGGACAGGGCCGAACGCGCATGAAGACCGTGCCGCGATTGTTGACAACCAGCGTGCTGCGGGGATGACGTTGATCGAACTCGACGCCGCGGCTGTCGC